>JAAYIB010000095.1 GCA_012744295.1 Acholeplasmataceae bacterium | reverse complement strand
GCTATAGTCGAGACCAAATACTTTCGGGAATGGATTTTTCAAAACCTAACAGCGTTAGGGAAGGTGTAAAATATTTAAAAGACAAGAAAACTGATATTTTTTTCATTACATTAAATAAATCTGATAAAGATTATTCACCGTCGACTATGTACAATGATTACTCGATTAGTGAGACATTATTCCATTGGCAAAGCCAAAGTACGACTTCCGAGAGTTCACCAACTGGCAAAAGATATATTAATCAACAAAAAAATGGAACTAAAATTTTGCTTTTTGTTCGGGAATTTAAAAAAGATGGTAGTGAAGCTATGCCATATACTTTTCTTGGAAGCGCAAGTTATGTTTCACATAAAGGGTCAAAGCCAATCAATATTGTATGGAAGCTGGAGAAACCAATTCCTGCAAAATATCTGAAGAAAACGAATAAATTGGCTAATGTATAAATTTTGAAAATATCATTAAGTAAATATAACGACAAGGGAACATATTTTAATGGCGAAGAACTATCTCGTTGTTGCTTTCTCGTTACTGCCCTCAGAAATCCCGTAGGAATCCCAGCGGATTTTTTCAAAAAAAGACTTCGATACGGCAAAGTCCTCATACTACGGGACTTTTCGGCACTGTATCGAAGTCTTTACTGCTTTATGATATTCGGACGAACCATTTCGGGAGCGGTGCGCTTTTTGTGGAGAAGCTCGTTCGGGAGTATCCGGTCATCGGATTTGGGCGGTCTGAGCTTCGTTTCTTTTGGATTGCAAACAATATCTGCGGTCAGTTCCGATTTGCTTCGCGCTTAAGTTTCTTTTTCTGATACATCATGATATCGGCGTCATCCATTGCTTTCTTGATATTGTCTTCCGCTGAGTTGAGGACGGATAACCCGTATGAGAAACTCAGCCTGCTGCTCTTTATACGAATATCTCCGGAATTTTCCGCGGCCTCCATATATTTCAAACATTCATCAAGGCCTGCCCCGGGCACTGTTATTAAAAACTCGTCTCCTCCGGATCTGAATATTTTTGCATTTTCCGGAAGGCTCATCTTCAGAACCGACCCCGTCATTTTAATGAATTCATCCCCTGTTGAGTGGCCGTATGTGTCATTGATTTCTTTCAGCCCGTCGCAGTCGATCATAATAATCCCAACGGGAAACCGCTCCGAAGGCATGATTTCCGCAATCCAATGCTCCAGTGCATCGCGATTGCCGAGGCCTGTCAGCATATCGGTTCGTGCGCGGTTTCTGAGTTCCTTTTCCATTAGCACCCTGTCGGTAACATCGATTATCAGGCCGACGATCCCTATTATTTCATCTTTCTCATTTCTGACAGGGTGTTTGTTGATTTCCAGATATTCAAGTATGCCGTCCTGGTTAATCTCGATAACATACTTGGTTCCGCAGCCTGTTTCAAGGATTTTCTTGTCTTCCTCGTAGGCCTTTTCGGCATTTTCCGAATCGATTCGGACCTCAAGGTCGGTTTTGCCTCTGATTGTCCAATCCTCGGCTTTGTCTTTTTTGAGATGTCTCCAGTAATGGGTGCAAAATACATATCTGCATTCGGTGTCCTTGAAAAAGATGTTAGCCGGCAGTCCTTTCAGGATACGCTCGATAAAATCCACGTCGTAAATGAAATTTTCGCTGCGGTTCTCTGTCATAAAAGGTCCTCCTCAGGGTAATTATACCGGTACGACGAATACCGAGGTCTGATTGAACCATAAGTATCAATAATTATTCTTATTATACCACGCGCAGGCAAGAAAGTTAGTGCATATTTCGCACAAAAGGCTTGCGGCCTATGAATATGGTTTGTCTGCTTGACAAACCCGCGGCGGCAAGGTATCGTAAAAAACAAACATAGCGGCAGATTTCTGACTAGGCCTCAACATTATATTTTTCGAGACGGGAGCATATCTTAATGACGAAAAACTTTCTTGTTACTGACTTTGAATTTACTGTTTACAACAAACCCGTAGGAAAGCCCCGCGGCTTTTTTTCGGAAATACTGGAGATAGGAGCGACCAAGCTTCACGGGGAGTCCCTTGAACGCATCGGTGACATCCAGTGTTTCGTGAAGCCGGAGTTCTACCCGAAGCAGGCCGAGGATTCCTTGAATTTTTCGATGATTACTGCGAAAGACCTCAAGGCGGGCATCCTTTTCCCTGAGATGATCGAACGGATGAAGCAGCTTTATGTGCCGGGGGAAACCTATTTCGTCGCCTGGGGTGACGCTGATTTCAAGGTCATCGATACTGCCTGCAGGCGTTACAAAATTGAAAACCCGGTACTGTTTTCCGACTATCTTGATTTGGCGGCCGGTTACAAGCTTTTATTCGGCAAAGAAAAGACACCGTCCCTGAAGTCGGCGGTGGAGGAACAAAAGGTCGTAATGGAAGGGATCTGGCATACGGCCCTCGACGACGCCATCAACACTTCGAAGCTTTTAGTCAGGCTTTTGCAGGACGGCTGGGATGTTGAGGCCTTCCTTGCTTCCTCCAAGGCACCGCTGTAGGAACGAATTGTGTTCAAACCATAAGGCTCCGTGATTATGCTTGCACGGAGCTGTTCTTTTTGTTACAATGGGTATTGATTTGATTGTAAAGGAGATCCTAACGTGGAAATAAAAAAGGTTGCTACGTCTGAGGAGTTCGAGGCTGCCCTCGGTGTCAGGATAAAGGTTTTTGTCGAGGAGCAGGGCGTGCCGCAGGAATGCGAGATTGACGATAACGAGCGCGAAGCCGAGCACGTCATTCTCTGTGACGGCGGCAAGGTTGTCGGAGCCGGGCGTGTGCGCTATTTCGGCTGTTTGGCTAAACTTGAAAGAATATGTGTCTTGCCGGAATACCGGCAGCTGCAGGCAGGGCGTCTGATTGTCGAAGGTCTGGAAGGACTTGCACGCGAGCAGGGTAAAACCAAGGCCAAGCTGCACGGCCAGATGCAGGCGGAGGGCTTTTACCATAAACAGGGCTACAAGACTTCATCGGAAGTATTTATGGAAGACGGCATTCCTCATGTTTTATTGTTAAAGTCATTGTAAAAAGTCCGAACGGCAGAATTGCCGTTCGGACTTTTGGCTTATTCGCTGCCGGGCATCGTTTCGAGCAGTTTTATTTCACTGCCGTCAACAAATCTTGCCCTTATTATTTCGGTTTTGACGCTGAGTTCCCTGCCGGGTGTGGCAATCAGCGTTTTTTCATTGGGAACGAAGGGGTTCAGCGACCAGCTGAACCGAAATTCCTGTTTCGAAGCTATGGGGAAAGGCCCGCTGCTTACGAATTTCTGGGAAAAAAGTTTTTCGCCGTTCTTGTTGAAAACATCGACCTGACCGGCAAACTCCGCCACCTGCACGTCTTTGAACTCGACCGTCGGCGAGAAGGAAAAGGCATAGGAAACGCCGAAGCGGTTATTCTTTTTATGCTCAAACTTTGAGGAAGTTATGGCTATTCTCTCGGCAAGTTTTTTCGCCAGGGGCTTGTTCAGGACCGACAGCTTTTCGGCTTTTTTGGCGGACATGGAAGCGAGGAATTCCTGCAGGTTCTCCATGCCGACAACAGACCAGGTTTCGTCCTCCAGCCTGCGCATTTTTAATTTGAGCACGAGGTCTTCCTTGATCTGCTTCTGGTTGACGAGTACTTCGGCGTGCGCGGTGCTGCCGTCAACCTTTACCGATTGGACTTTTTTAAAGTTCATGTTGCGAAAATCGGTGAGCTCGGTAAATTTCCCTGCGAGTATTTGTTCGGGAGCATTGTTGTCAAGGTCAAGCGTCCCTGTTTCCACGTAGCGCTTCGTCTGTTCCGACATTGAGTCGGCGAAGGACTGCCTGACGCCGGCCATGATGGCGGCAAGAAAGTCGTTGAGGCCGGAATCGCTGGGCTGGCGCAGAGTGGGGGCGATTACGTCGTCAAAAGCCTGTGCGTAAAACGTATTGAGCTCGAAATGCTTTTCAAAGGTCGCTAAGTCATGCTGTTTGATTGCGTTGTTAAGAAGGTTCAAGGAGTATTCGGGGGTTTTCTTCTGCCCCGAGAAGTATAACAAGGCCCCGGCGGAAATCAAGAGGATGAGCAGCACGGCTGCAATTAAGGTAAACCTGAGACGTGTTCGCATGACAATCGGCTCCTTTTATAAGTGCGGTTTATTTGACTAATTATATTGCTTGAGTTCATTATAGCAAATATTTTTTTGTTTTACATTTTTTTGGCGTTCGTGTTATAATATAACCCTATTTATGGACTCACAGGCTGTAAGGTGTTGAGCCCACCGAGCAGCCGCGCCTGCTTGCTTCGGCTTGCAGGCAGAAAACCCCCGCAGAATTTTTTCTGCGGGGGTTTTCGTATTTGCTTGTTATTCCTTGCGGAGCAAGTCCAGTTTTTCGAAAAGCTTGAAGGAAAGGCTCATGATAATCGCTACGATTGTGGCAAGCACCATGCCCTGCACGCTGATAGTGCCCAACGTGAGCTTGGCTCCGCTGACGCCGATTGTGAAAACGACGCCGGAAAGCACCATATTTGAGGATTTGCTGAAATCGACACGTCCGTCGACAAGAATGCGTATGCCTGAAACGGCAATAACGCCGAACAGCAGGCAGCAGACCCCGCCCATGACAGGTACCGGGATGCTGCGGATCAGCTCGGACAGCTTGCCGATGAAGGAGAGGCTGATGGCCATAACCGCGGCGCCGCCGATAACCCAGACGCTGTAGACCTTGGTAATCGCCATGACGCCGATATTTTCACCATAGGTCGTGTTGGGCGTTGCCCCAAAAAAGCCGGAAAGGATATTGGCCAGGCCGTCGGCAAACAGCGAGCGGTCAAGGCCGGGTTTTTCAACAAGGTTACGGCCGACGATGTTGCCTGTTACCACCAGGTGGCCGATATGTTCGGCCAGCACGACGAGAGTCGCCGGCGCAATAATCATTATGGCCTCTAAGTTGAACTCGGGTTTATAAAATTGCGGTATTTGGAACCAGGGGGCGTTATAGACGGGCGTCAGGTCGACCATGCCCATCGCGAAGGAGAAAAGATAGCCGCTGATGACGCCGACAAGGACGGGAATGATGGAAAGGAAGCCTTTGAAGACGACGCTGCCGACAACCGTCACGCCAAGCGTGAACATGGAAACGGCGATGTTGGAGAAGTTGATTTCATCGCCTGTCAGGCCTGCCATACCGGCTGCAACAGGTGCGAGCTCAAGACCGATGATGGCTACGATTGCGCCCATGCAGGCCGGCGGAAAGATAACGTCGATCCATTTGGTCCCTACCATTTTGATGATAAAGGAGAAAAGCACGAAGAGCAGGCCGAAAACTATGAAGCCTGATTGCGCGGCTGCGTAACTGTGGGTGCTGAGGATGACCATGACCGGCGAAATGAAGGCAAAGCTTGAACCAAGGTAGGAAGGGATTTGTCCTTTGGTGAGGAAGATGTAGAGCAAGGTGCCGATTCCGTTCATGAAAAGACAGGTTGTCGGGTTGACGTTAAAGAGAAACGGAACCAGGACCGTTGCGCCAAACATCGCGAACAGGTGCTGCAGGCTGAGAGGAATGTTCATTAATAAGGGCGGACGTTCTTCGACTTGAATGACTCTTCTTTCCATTAGGCAAAACCCCTTTGCGTCTAATATAACCTTTTATATTTTAAATCCTTTTAACGGAGAAATCAACGAAAACCGGGGAATTTTGCTCCGAAGGGATAACTTCGGCATCCGCCTGCAGTGTTTTTCTGATGACGCGTCCGTTGGCGCGGTGTATAATGGAGTTAGTGAAGCGACACTTTAAGGAGGATGAAACCAATGCAAAATACCAAGAAGATAATGGTTTTTACCTGTCTGATTTTATTTTTGTTCTTTGGCCGGGCGTTTGCTGCGGAAAACAAGTACGACGTTGTGCATTCCAACGGTTCGGTAACGCAGGAGGTTGCTCCTGACACCGCTTTTGTCAGTATGGGCGTCGTCACCCGGGGGAAAACGGCCGAAGAGGCTCGTGCAGCCAATGCGGCAGTAATGGAGGAGGTCGTTTCCTCTCTCGGCGTTTTTGGGATTTCGGGGGATGAAGTGAAAACGACCGGTTACTATCTTCGCCCCGAGTACAGTGATTATGCAAAAGGCAAGAGAGTGATCACGGGCTACACGCTGACCTATAACCTCAGCGTCACGATTGATGACGTCGACAAGGTCGGAGCGGTTATCGACAGCATGTTTGCGGCCGGCGCCAATACTTTTAACGGAGTCACTTTTACCGTCAGCAACAGAAAAGCCATTGAACGCGAGCTGCTGGCGCTTGCTCTGGTGAACGCAAGAGAAAAGGCTGCGGCTGTAGCCTCGGCGGGCGGGCGTTCCCTCGGCAAACTGGTGGCGGCCAATATCGGCAGTCTTGGCGGCATGGAGCTGACCGAGTCCAATTACGACCTCGCTCTGATGCGCAAGGCCGATGCGGGAGAGACTCCGCCGCCGACGCAGATCATGGCGGGCAGCCTGAAGGTCAGCGCTTATGTCGACGCAAGCTTCGAGCTCCTGTAACAGGTTTGATAAAAAAGCAAGCCCGCGGCTTTACGCCGCGGGCTTGCCTGATTTGACAAAGTTTATTTCGAAGGCAGGGAATAATCTCCCAGGGCGGCCATTAATTCAGGGCTGCAGGGAGGATAGCTTGCGAAAATTTTTTCCAGGGCCGCAAAGTTCTCTAACTCCTTGCCCCATTGGAAACAGTCGTCATTGGAATAGCAGGCGGCGACAATTGGCGCCTCCGGATCGGTTGGAGTACTACCGTCATCGTTCGTTATAATTATGTAAGCTTTGAGCGAGGGAAAGTCCATGGTAAAAACGGTAATGTTTTCTTCGGCTGTTTCCGTTTTCCAAAAACCAAGTCTTTCAAAATCAGCAACGAGAGCGGACATTTTCTTCACCCCACATTTCTCTTTCTTAATTAATAGCATAGACTAAAAGCCTATGTTTGTCCATTTAAAAAAATATAGCCTCGTACTGCAATTTGCCGCACTCTATAGTATAATGAACGAAGAAAATATGAAGGGATGGGACAGGATGGCGAAACGGGACAAGCTTCAGTTTTCCCAATTGCAGATAGAATTCGTTTGTCCCGGCTGCGGCAAGCATCTGGCCTGGGCGCTCCCTGATGCGATAATCGGCTGCCCTGTTTGCGGGAAATGGGTTACTAAGAAAAACCGCAAGATTCAAAACGAGGTATTTTTGCCGATTGACAGCAATCAACTTGTATTATTTACATAACATTTAACTTTGAGGGGGTTTTTTTATGGAAAAAATATGGCAGGAAGCCGCAGCAATGCAGGAAGAGCTTGTAAGCCGGAGGCGTGACTTGCATAAGCACCCTGAATCAGCCTGGACTGAGTTCCGCACGGCGTCGATGGTGGCAAGCACCTTGGAAGAGTTGGGTTACGAAGTGCTGTGCGGCTCTGAAGTCGTGCAGGCCGAGGCGATGATGGGTGTTCCCGACGAGGAAGTTCTGGCGAAGGCAATGCAAAGGGCGTTGGCCGAAGGGGCCGACCCCCGCTGGGTTGAAAAGATGCGAGGCGGCAAGACGGGCGTAGTCGGCATCATGAAGTTTGCGAGGCCGGGCAAGGTTGTCGGCATGCGCTTCGATATGGATTCCAACGAGGTTGATGAAACAAATGAAGCGACTCATCGGCCGGCGAGCGAGGGTTTTCGCTCGGTTCACGCCGGCCTGATGCACGCGTGCGGCCATGATGGGCATGTCACGGTTGGCCTTGGCGTAGCCGGGATGCTCGCTCGCCACAAGGACGAGATGTGCGGCGTTTTAAAAATAATCTTCCAGCCGGGAGAGGAAGGCGTGCGCGGTGCCAGGGCTATGGTCGCCAGCGGCATAGTTGACGATGTCGACTACTTCCTCTCCGGCCACATCGGCTTCAATGCCAACAGGGACAATATGCTGGCCTGTATGACGGACGGTTTTTTGGCAACGACAAAGCTTGACGCGCATTTCAAAGGTAAGTCGAGCCATGCGGGAGCGGCGCCGGAAGAGGGACGCAACGCACTTCTGGCGGCAGCTGCGGCAAGTATTGCCCTACACTCGATTTCACGGCACGGCAAGGGCGTATCCCGCATCAATGTCGGCGTGCTTGATGCCGGTACAGGCCGCAACGTGCTTCCCGACAGAGCGGTAATTAAGCTGGAAACGCGCGGCGGCAACACGGAAGTCAATGAATTCATGGTCAGCGAAGCCAAAAGAATGCTCAAGGCGTCGGCAGACCTTTATAATGTCGAGGTTGCCATCGACGAGGTAGGAGGCGCTCCTTCCTGTTCACTCGATGAAGAAATGGGCCGTGAAGTTTACGACCTGGCAACGGCTTCAGGCAAATTTGCCGAGGTTGTGCCCAAGGTCAATCTCGGCGCCAGCGAAGACTGCTCCTACTTCATGGAGCGCGTGCAGCAGCAGGGCGGCAAGGCGGTTTACATGATGTTTGGCTCCGTGCTGAAAGCAGGGCACCACAACTCCGCGTTTGATTTTAACGAGGACTGCCTGCCAAAAAGCGTGGCATTCCTGACGGTTCTTGCCCGGCATTTTGCGGCAAAATAATCGCGGAATACATTTGACTTTTTCCGCCGCAGGTGATAAAATTCACTACAACAGAATAGTACCTTTAAACTAGTCCCGTGAGACTTGGTAAGGATTTTTGGAATGAGCCATGAGCCTTCTTGTCATTTGCGGACAGGAAGGCTTTATTTTTGTGTACCTCACATCTTTAAGTGATTCAGAGAGATCAGTAAGAGTGTTGTAACAAGTATAAGCATCATCATTTGTTATAATTGCGCCTATTGCTCTTTGCGATGGGCGTTTTTTTTGAAGTAAAAATTGTTTTGGAGGTAAGAAAATGGCAAAAGCAAATGTATCACTCTCCGGTAAGGATATTTTGGACCTGGCATCGATGAGCGTGGAAGAGTACGAGCTTGTGATGCAGACGGCGATGGAAATGAAGAAAATTATGAAGAGAGACATCAAGAAGGTTCCATCACTGCGCGGCAAGTCCATTATCAACCTTTTCTACGAGGCCAGCACCAGGACGAGAACCTCCTTCGAGCTTGCCGGCAAGTACCTTGGCGCCGACGTGGTCAACATTACGACAGCGGGCTCAAGCGTAACCAAGGGAGAATGTTTGCGCGACACCATCCTTACAGTGCAGGCGATGGCGTGCGACGCCATAGTCATGCGCCATCCGGTCGAGGGTTCCTCTGCCTATGCTGCCGGGATTTCCGACGCCGTCGTCATCAATGCCGGTGACGGGGCGCATGCTCATCCTACGCAGGGGCTGCTTGACATGTTTACCATCAGGGAAAAGGGCAGGGACTTCAAAAACTTAAAAATGGCCATTGTCGGCGATATTCTCTACAGCCGAGTTGCCAGAAGCAACATTGCCGCCTGGACAAAACTCGGCGCCGATGTGCACGTGGCAGGACCCGCAACCTTGATTCCCCACGACATCGAAAAACTGGGGGTAACGGTGCACCAGAGGGTCGAAGAGGCCATCGAAGGAGCTGACGTGGTCGATATTCTGCGCATACAGCTGGAAAGGCAGAAAAGCGGCCTTTTCCCGACGCCGCGCGAATACGCCCGGATCTTCGGCATCAACGAGCAAAAACTGAAACTGGCAAAGCCTGACGTAATCGTCCTGCATCCGGGACCTATGAACAGAGGCCTGGAGATTTCCTGGGAAGTCGGCTACTGCGACAACGCGGCAATCAGGGACGAAGTGCAAAACGGCGTGGCAGTACGAATGGCCTTGTTATTCTTGACACTGACGGGGGGCAAAAAAATTGAGAACATTGATTAAGAACGGAAGAGTTGTAGATCCAAGCCAGAACCTGGACGCAAAAATGGACTTATTAATAGAAGGCGGAGTCGTCAAAATGCTGGCCGCCGCAATTGACGAAGCAGCTGACGAGGTATTTGATGCAGATGGCCTTGTGATTGCACCGGGCCTCATAGATGTTCATACGCACCTGAGGGAACCTGGTCTTGAAGCCAAGGAAGACATTATCACGGGTACCATGGCAGCGGCTGCTGGCGGAGTCACCACGATTGCCTGCATGCCGAACACAAAGCCGGTCGTCGATAGTTCGATACTGGTCTCCGGCATCAAGGACAGGTCTTCGAGTGAAGGTTATGTCAATGTCGAAGTCGTCGGCGCAATCACGAAAGGCCTTGGGGGCAAGGAGCTTGCCGAAATGGGAGACATGGCCCAAAAGGGCGCAATGGCCTTTTCGGACGATGGCAGCTTTGTCTCAAGCTCTCGCATTTTCACTCTGGCTGCGCAGTACATTTCGTCCTTTGATAAAATCCTGATCAGCCACTCGATCGACCCGGAACTTGACTCCGACGGCTTCATGCATGAAGGAGCTGTTTCCGCACGCATCGGCGTGCCGGGAGTTCCGGCCATTGCCGAGGATATAGCGGTTGCCAGGGACATTCTGGTGGCGGAATACACGAAAACTCACATTCACATTGCACATGTTGCAAGCAAGGGAGCCTTCGAGTTGATTCGCCAGGCGAAAAAGAGGGGCGTGCCGGTGACCTGCGAGGTGACCGTGCATCATCTGACTCTGACGGACGAAGCCTGCGCCGGCTATGATACCGCAACGAGGGTTTCGCCGCCGCTGCGTTCAATAGAGCACGTCGAGGCGGCCAGGATCGCGCTCAAGGACGGCACGGTCGATGCTATCGTTACGGACCACGCACCGCACGCGCCTGAAGAAAAAGACGTGGAATTCCGTTATGCTCCCTGCGGTTTTTGCGGCCTCGAAACTTCGCTCGGAATAATTTTGACAGAACTTTATCACACCAAGCTATTCACAATCAATGAAATTATTGGTAAAATGAGTACGGAGCCTGCGAATATTTTTTCACTAAAAGCTGGAAGTTTAAAAGTGGGCATGCCTGCAGACATAACTATAATGGACTTAAACAAGGAGTGGGTCGTCGACAGTGTGAAATTTTATACACGCGGTAAGCTGACCCCCTTTGAAGGCAGGGCCTGCAAGGGCAAGGCGGTCGCGACCATGGTGGCAGGTAAATTTGTGATGAGAGATGGTGTTGTATGCGCAAGATAAAAGGAAAGTTGGTTTTGAAGGACGGCAGCGTTTTCGAGGGTGATTTGTACGGAAAGCGCAATGCTGTCGGCGAGGTGGTTTTTACAACCGGAATGAGCGGCTATCAGGAAACGATGACGGATCCGTCGTTCTGCGATCAGATTGTCGTCCTGACCTATCCGCTGGTCGGCAACTACGGCTGTAACGCGATGTACAATCAGTCCGAGAAGTGCTGGTACCAGGGGCTGATCGTGAGCGAGCTCTGTACGGAGCCGAGCAACTGGCGCAGTGAAGAATCCCTGCCCGAATTTTTGGAAAGACATGACGTGCCTGTTCTGACCGGTGTCGACACTCGCGCCATTACGCGTATTATTCGTCGTCACGGGACATTGGCCGGCGTTATTGTGCCCGCGGACATGCCGCAGGAAGAAATCGACGCGCTGCTTGCGGCTCCTGAAGAGCATGGGCAGGTGGCCAAGGTTACGACCAAGCATATCTATACAATGGGCAAGGGCAGGCATCACGTCGCGGTGCTTGACCTTGGTGTAAAACAGCACATCCTGACGTCTCTGGCCGGGTTTGACTGCAAGCTGACGGTGTTTCCGGCATTAACACCGGCTGAAGATATTCTGGCCCTGAATCCCGACGGCATCTTCCTTTCCAACGGACCGGGAGACCCCAAGGATCTGGGACAAGTTGTCGAAACGGTCAGGGAATTGCTGGGGAAAAAACCGATTTTCGGCATTTGCATGGGGCATCAGGTTATGGCTCTGGCTAATGGCGCAGACACCTTCAAACTGCCTTTCGGTCATCGCGGCATCAATCATCCGGTCAAGGACCTTTTGGAGAACAAGGTTGTCATTTCCTCCCAAAACCATGGCTACGTGGTATCGGAAGAGTCCATCAAGGGTCTCAACGTCGAAGTGACGAATGTTTCACTGAATGACGGAACGATTGAGGGCCTGAAGTATCATGACCATCCGAGCTTTACGGTTCAATACCATCCGGAAGCGTCTCCCGGGCCCTCCGGACATGAATATTTATTCGAACGTTTTATCAAAATGATGGAGGAATGCTGAGATGCCGAAGAAAACAAACATTAAGAAGGTTCTCGTGATTGGTTCGGGCCCGATCATTATCGGCCAGGCGGCTGAGTTTGATTACGCCGGGACGCAGGCATGCCGCGCCCTGAAGGAGGAGAACCTCGAGGTTGTTCTTGTCAACAGCAATCCTGCCACGATCATGACCGATACAAATATTGCCGACAGGGTTTACGTTGAGCCACTGAATTCGGAATTCCTCGAAACCGTCATCAGGAAGGAACGCCCCGACGCGCTCCTGGCAACTCTTGGCGGTCAGGTTGGCCTGAATCTCGCGATTGACCTTTACGAAAAAGGAATTCTGGCGGAATACAAGGTCGAGCTTCTGGGAACAAACATTGACAGCATCAAAAGAGCAGAGGATCGCGAGCTTTTCAAGGAGACGATGGAAAAAATCAACCAGCCGATTCCTGAAAGCACGATTGTGGAAACGGTCAGGGCGGCCAAAGAGTTTGCCAACAAGGTCGGCTTTCCGCTGATAGTAAGGCCTGCTTATACTTTGGGCGGCACAGGCGGCGGTATCGCCGAAAGCGAGGAAGAGCTTGACGAAATCGTCAACAGGGGATTGAAATACAGCCTGATCGGCCAGGCCTTGATCGAGCGCAGCGTCGCCGGGTGGAAGGAAATCGAATACGAGGTAATACGTGACTCTGCTGGCAACTGTGTAACGATCTGCAACATGGAAAACCTTGACCCGGTCGGTGTTCATACCGGTGACAGCATAGTTGTGGCTCCTTGCCAGACGCTTAATGACCGCGAAGTGCAGATGCTGCGCACCGCGGCCATTAACATTGTCTGCGAGCTGGGCGTGGAAGGCAGCTGCAACGTGCAGTTCGCACTGGACCCGGACTCCGAACGCTACATAGTAATCGAGGTTAACCCGCGCGTCAGCCGTTCTTCCGCGCTTGCCTCGAAGGCGACAGGATATCCTATTGCGAAGGTCGCCAGCAAGATTGCCGCCGGCTATACGCTTGACGAAATTCAAAACGCGGTAACACAGAAAACTACCGCCTGCTTTGAACCTTCGCTGGACTACGTTGTCCTGAAGATACCGCGCTGGCCTTTTGACAAGTTCGTGTCCGCTGACAGGACTCTCGGAACGCAGATGAAGGCGACCGGCGAAGTTATGGCAATCGAAAGAAATATGGAAGCGGCCCTTTTAAAGGCTGTCCGCTCTTTGGAAATCGGCCTGATTCACCTCGAGATGCCCGAATTGAAGGAGCTTTCAGATGAGCTTTTGTTTGCCAAGATTGCGGACGTAATGGATGACCGCTTCTTCGTTATCGCAGAAGCCTTCCGCCGCGGCAAGGATCTGGAAGAGATTCGCAGGATTACGAAGATAGACAGGTTTTTTCTGCGCAAGATACACAACATCGTAGACATGGAAAAGGTGCTTAAAACCGAGCCCTTGACTGCCGAGCTGCTCCGCCAAGCCAAGAAAATGGGTTTTGCCGATGCCACCGTTGCAGAATATGTAGGCAAAACGGCTGCCGAGGTCAGAAGGATACGCAAGGAATGGGGCATTCTGCCGACCTATAAGATGGTTGACACCTGTGCAGCCGAATTTGAGGCTTATACGCCCTACTATTATTCAACCTATGCGACAGAGGACGAGGTAGTTGTTTCCAACCGCAAAAAAGTGGTTGTCCTTGGCTCGGGCCCGATCCGCATCGGCCAGGGAGTAGAGTTCGACTATTGTTCGGTGCACTCTGTCTGGGCGCTGAAGGAACTTGGCTACGAAACCATCATTATCAATAACAACCCCGAGACGGTCAGCACCGACTTTGACACATCGGACCGCCTCTATTTTGAGCCTCTGGCCCTTGAGGATGTCCTGAACATTTTAGAGAAGGAAAAGCCGGAGGGCGTAATCGTGCAGTTCGGCGGACAGACGGCCATCAACCTGGCCGGACCCCTTGCCGAGTGCGGTATCAGGATTCTTGGCTCAAGTGTTGACAGCATCGATTCCGCGGAGGACAGGGAACGTTTTGACGCACTGCTGACCAAGGTGAACATACCGCGTCCTCAGGGTTACACGGTTTACAACATCGAAGGCGCGTTAGAGGCAGCAAAAAAAGTGGACTATGTGT
>JAAYIB010000094.1 GCA_012744295.1 Acholeplasmataceae bacterium | reverse complement strand
GCGCACAAGCTGGCGTGCCTGGGCCCTGGACTCGCCAAAGCCAAGCCGGTAGGCCACGTTGTCCAGCCGCATTTCCAGAAGCTGGAGCAGCGCTTCGCCGGTCGACATGTCCCGCATGCGGCGGGCCTTTTCAAAGTAGGTGCGGAACTGCCCTTCCAGCAGGCCGTAGGTGCGGCGCATCTTCTGCTTTTCCCGCAGCTGCATGCCGTACTCCGAAAGCTTGCGGCGGCTGGCACCGTGCTGTCCCGGCGGTGTGGGCCGCAGAGCCACGGCACACTTGGCGCTATAGCATTTATCGCCCTTCAAAAACAGCTTCGTCCCCTCGCGCCGGCACAGGCGGCATACGGGGTCGGTATATCTTGCCATGTCAGTCGTTCCTCCTGTTCGCTAAACCCTGCGGCGCTTGGGCGGGCGGCACCCGTTGTGGGGGATGGGCGTCACGTCCTTGATGAGCGTGATCTCAAGCCCGGCGCCCTGCAGCGCACGGATGGCGGCCTCACGGCCCGAGCCGGGGCCCTTGACATATACGTCCACCGATTTGAGACCATGCTCCATGGCGGCCTTGGCCGCCGCTTCAGCGGCCATCTGGGCCGCAAAGGGCGTGCTCTTGCGGGAACCGCGGAAGCCAAGACCGCCGGAGCTTGCCCAACTGAGGACATTACCGCGGGTATCGGCAATGGTAACAATGGTGTTGTTGAATGTGGAGCGAATATGCGCCACGCCTGTTTCTATGTTCTTGCGTTCTTTCCGTTTAGTACGGACAACTTTTTTTGCAGCAACCACTCGTCTATCCCTCCTTACAGATTATTTCTTTTTACCGGCAACACTGCGTTTTGGACCTTTACGGGTACGGGCGTTATTCTTGGTATTCTGACCGCGTACGGGCAAGCCCATACGATGTCTCCTGCCACGATAGCAGCCGATTTCAACTAATCTCTTTATATTGAGGGATTCCTCGCGACGGAGGTCACCTTCTACCTTGTAATCATTGTCAAGGGTTTCGCGGAGTTTTGATATTTCGTCCTCGGTCAGGTCCCGAACACGTGTATCAGGGTTGATTCCTGTTTTAACAAGAATCTCGCGAGACAGGGTCAGGCCAATGCCATAAATATACGGCAGCGCGTACTCAATACGTTTGTCTCTTGGTAAATCGACACCAGCGATACGTGCCATTAACAATACACCTCCTTCTTATCCTTGTTTTTGTTTATGTTTAGGGTTTTCACAAATTACCATTACGTGACCTTTACGTTTAATAACTTTGCATTTTTCACATATTGGTTTTACAGATGGTCTGACTTTCATATTAATAAACCTCCTATTGCCTGTCTTGGTTATTTGAAACGATATGTTATTCGTCCACGATTCAGATCATATGGAGTAAGTTCCACTGTCACCCTGTCACCAGGCAAAATTTTGATGAAATTCATGCGTATCTTACCAGATATGTGTGCGAGAATCACATGACCGTTCTCCAATTTTACTTGAAACATGGCATTGGGCAGAGATTCTAAAATCGTGCCTTCAACCTCGATTACATCCTGTTTTGACACAGATATTGACCTCCTTGTCAGTTAGGCTTTGAAGCCTGAAATATTATAAAGTGTAACTTCCCGTCAGGCAAGTCTTGTCAGTATTTCCGGACCGTCAGGCAATATTGCCACGGTATGCTCGAAATGAGCCGAGGGCTTTCCATCTAATGTAACTACCGTCCAACCGTCGCCCGTGGTTTTTACTGCTTGCGTTCCCAAATTAATCATTGGCTCAATTGCCAGCACCATTCCTGCCTTAAGAACAGGCCCTCGGTCTGGAAATCCGTAGTTGGGAACCTCCGGGTCTTCATGCATCGACCGGCCAATGCCGTGTCCCACGTACTCACGCACTACCCTGAAGCCCGCTTTTTCAGCGTAACTTTGGATAGCATAAGAAATTGCTCCAAGCCTGTTTCCTACCGTAGCCTTCTCAATTCCCTTAAAAAGCGTGCTGCGAGTTTCATGTATCAGCCTTGCATTTTCGGGAGAAACCCTGCCGACCGGGAAGGTCATGGCCGAATCTCCGCAAAAACCTTCAATCTCCGCACCACAATCAACACTAACGATATCACCTTCCGCAAGTTTGCGGGAACCGGGAATTCCATGTACAACTTCACAGTTTACAGACACACAGATATTTGCCGGGAAACCGTATAAACCTTTAAAAGCAGGTTTTGCGCCATGCTCCGTAATGATTTTTCGGGCTATTTCGTCCAGCTCCTGTGTGGCAATTCCAGGTTCTACCACCTTGCCGACCGCATCCAACGCCAAAGCTACGATCCTGCCGGCTTCGCGCATGCTTTGTATTTCACGTTCGGACTTCAAAAGAATCATTACTTGCCGCCTTCGAGGCTTTCCTTAACGTCGGCGTATACCTTTTCAATAGCTTGCAAGCCGTTGATTTCCTTATAAACGCCATGTTGCTTGTAATACTCAATAAGCGGGGCAGTTTGGCTATGATAAACTTCTAATCGTTTTTTCACAGTTTCTTCTTTGTCATCGTCGCGTTGATACAACGCACCGCCGCATTTATCACACATAGCTTCAACTTTGCTTGGGTTGTATTCAACATGGTAGGTTGCGCCGCAGGCTTTGCAGATGCGTCTGCCCGTTACACGTCCTACCAGTTCCTGATCAGGAACCACTATGTTAACCACGCCGTTCATTTTGATGCCCAGCTCGGTTAAGATTCCATCAAGAGCAATTGCCTGCTCTTCGGTTCTTGGAAAACCGTCCAGGATAAAACCTCTGGAACATTCCGGATTCGCTAAGCTTTCCCTGACGATCCCAATGGTAACGCTATCGGGAACAAGCGTGCCGGCGTCCATATATTTTTTAGCTTCTTTTCCAAGTTCAGTGCCTTTCTTTACAGCGGCACGAAACATGTCACCAGTTGAAATATGCGGGATTTTGTAATCCGCAATCAATCTTTCTGCCTGAGTGCCTTTTCCAGCGCCCGGAGGTCCCATTAAAAGAATGTACATATTCGTCATCCTCCTATTTCATGAAGCCTTGGTAGTGACGCATCAAAATCAGCGATTCTATCTGCTTCATAGTATCCAGTGCAACACCAACTACGATCAATAGTGCCGTTCCGCCAAAATAGACTCCTTCAATTCCGGTAGTCCAAGCTATCAGGTTCGGCATAATCGCCACCAATGCCAGGAATACTGCGCCTGACATCGTGATTCTTGACATTATCCTGTCAAGGTAATCAGTGGTTGGCTTGCCCGGCCGTAAACCAGGTATGAAACCGCCGTACTTCTTGATGTTGTCCGACATATCCGCTATGTTCATGCTTACCGCTGTATAGAAATATGTGAAGAACACAATAAACAAGATGTAAAGCGTCGTCTGAAGCGGTGTGCCCCAAGCGAACCAGCCGGCCACTGTCTTAATCCAGGGAACTTCAATAAACTGAGCTATTGTCACAGGAAACATCAGTACTGATGAAGCAAAGATAATCGGTATAACACCTGCCTGGTTGACTTTCAGCGGAATATAGCTTGTATGACCGCCGTACATCTTGCGGCCGACAACTCTCTTGGCGTACTGTACCGGCACCTTGCGAATGCCCTGCGTGATTATCACTACAAAAACTATCATGACAACCGCCAGGATCGCAAACAGGATGACGTTCAGTATGTTAACAGTGCCGGCTTGCACATAATTGTAGATAATGGCCAGGCCGTCAGGCAGCCGGGAAACAATACCCGCAAAAATTATCAGTGAAATGCCGTTTCCAATGCCTTTGGCGGTTATTTGCTCACCAATCCACATCAGAAACACCGTGCCTGCCGTCAAGGTAACTGCAATCATCAAGAACGAACCGATGCTCGGATTGTTAATTGCCACACGCAAACCGTAAGCCATCCCGATTGCCTGGATGAAACCGAGCACGACAGTGCCGTACCTGGTAAGCTTACTAATCTTCTTGCGGCCCTCTTCGCCTTCCTTGGACCAGCGCTCCAGAGTCGGTACAACCACCTGAAGGAGCTGCAGGATAATCGAGGCGTTGATATAGGGAGTAATGCTCATCGCAAATATTGAAAACTTGCTGAGGGCGCCTCCTGAAAACATATCGAGCAAACCGAACAGGTTACCGCTTGTAAACAGCTGTTCTATCATTGCCGCGTTAACACCGGGAACAGGGATATGTGTTCCAGCCCTAAAAACTATGAACATGGCCAGCGTAAAAACTACCTTTTGCCTGAGTTCCGTAATTTTAGCAATATTTGAAAGGGCTGATAACACTTAGATCACCTCTACTTTTCCGCCGGCTGCAATAATTTTTTCTTCTGCAGTCTTGCTGAAACCCATAGCTTGTACGGTAAGAGTCTTGGTAAGCTCGCCGTTACCGAGAATGCGAACGCCGTCACGGATATTTTTGACTATGCCGGTTTCAATAAGCAATACAGGATCAACTACCGTACCGTCTTCAAAGCAATTCAAACTTGCAACATTAACTTCAGCGTAGCTTACGCCAAATTTATTGTAGAATCCGCGTTTTGGCAAACGCAGATATAACGGCTTTTGACCGCCTTCAAAACCCGGACGCTTTACACCGCCTGAGCGGGACTTTTGTCCTTTTTGGCCTTTGCCTGATGTTTTACCGAGGCCGGAACCGAGGCCGCGTCCAACACGGACGGCTGCTCTCTTTGAACCGGGAGCCGGTGATAATTCATGCAAATTCATTTGCGGCACCTCCTTGTCTTAAGCTTCAACTTTTTCTACCTTCACGAGATGTTCTACCTTGCGGATCATGCCGCGAATAGTAGCCGTATCGTTTTTTACCACACTGGTACCTATTTTGCCTAAACCCAAAGCCTTTACGGTTGCTCTTTGATCCTGCGGATATCCGATCAGGCTGCGGGTCAGCGTGACTTTAATTTGTTCCATCATGCTTCCTCCTTAGCCTAATAATTCTTCCACAGTTTTTCCGCGCAAGGCTGCAACAGATGCTGCACTCTTGAGGGAAGTCAATCCCTGAAGAGTTGCACGAACAACGTTATTTGGATTTGAAGAGCCTTGCGACTTTGTCAGAATGTCTCTGACGCCAGCAAGCTCAAGCACCGCACGAACAGGGCCTCCGGCAATAACGCCGGTACCTTCCGCAGCCGGTTTCAAGAAAACACGGCCGGCGCCGAATACTCCTATTATTTCATGAGGAATGGTAGTACCAACCAAAGGAACGCTGACAAGATTCTTCTTTGCATCTTCAACGCCTTTGCGGATAGCTTCCGGAACTTCGGCAGCTTTACCCAGGCCCATACCTACATGACCATTTTCATCACCAACCACAACCAGCGCAGAGAAGGAGAAACGACGTCCGCCTTTTACGACTTTGGCAACACGGTTGATAAATACGACTTTTTCTTTTAAGTCGGATTCTTGTTTTTCGAAATTCGCCACTATTATTCCTCCTTCTGTTAGAATTGAAGACCGGCTGCGCGAGCCGCTTCAGCGAGTGCTGCTACACGGCCGTGATAAAGATAGCCGCCACGATCGAATACTACTACATTGATTCCCTTCTCCAGGGCTTTCTTTGCGATGGCCTCACCGACAGACTTGGCTGCCTCAATGTTGCCGCCGTAGTTTTCTTTTACATTCTTTTCAACGGTGCTGGCTGAAACAATTGTTTCACCTGTAACATCATTGATGATTTGTGCATAAATGTTGCTTAAACTGCGATAGACGTTTAAACGTGGCTTTTCTGCCGTACCAATAATCTGTTTGCGGGAACGGAGATGACGTTTTTGACGCTTCTCGTTTTTATCTGCTCTATTAAGCAAGAGTTTCACTCCCTTCCTTTAGAAATTACTTCTTGCCTTTGGCGCCGGCTTTACCAGCCTTGCGACGAATGGTTTCGCCTTCATAACGAATTCCTTTGCCTTTATAGGGCTCGGGCGGACGAAGTGTACGGATTTCGGCTGCAATGGCGCCTACCGTTTCTTTATTTGCTCCCTTGACAATAATCTTGTTCGGAGCGGGAACCTCAAAAGTGATTCCTGTCGGCGGTTCCATGACTACCGGGTGCGAAAAGCCCAGCGTAAAGTTGATGCTTTCGCCCTGTTTGGCAGCACGATAACCAACTCCGCTGATTTCAAGGGTTTTTGCGTAACCGTCAGTAACGCCGACGACCATGTTGTTGATCAAGGTTCTGGAAAGGCCGTGCATCGAGCGATGCAGCTTCTCGTCGCTTGGTCGTTCCACCGTGAGTTGTCCGTCTTCAAGCTTAAGCTTCATGTCCTGGTTTATTTGACGGGACAATTCGCCTTTTGGTCCTTTGACAGTAACCAGATTGTTTTCTATTTTAACTGTAACATTAGCAGGAACAGTAATAGGTAGTTTACCAATTCTTGACACTTATGAGCACCTCCTGTCTATTAGAAGTTGTTACCAAACGTATGCGATTACCTCTCCACCAAGGCCAGCCTTGCGTGCTGCTTTATCGGTCATCATTCCTTGGGAAGTGGATACTATTGCAATACCCAAACCGCCAAGGACTCTGGGCAGTTGATCTTTCTGAGAATAAACGCGCAGTCCCGGTTTGGAAATACGTTTAATCCCGGAAATAACCTTTTCACGGTTTGCACCGTATTTAAGGCTGACACGGATAACATTTTGCTTGCTGTCTGCAAGTACTTCGAAATCTTTAATGAAACCTTCGCTTTTCAAGATTTCAGCAATAGCAACCTTAATCTTCGAGCTTGGAATTTCAACTTTATCGTGATGAACCGAATTTGCGTTACGAATACGGGTAAGCATATCGGCAATTGGGTCAGTCATAACCATACTTAAATACCCTCCTTCCTTCTGCTGAAATTACCAGCTTGCTTTGGTTACTCCCGGAATAGCGCCTTTGTAGCTATATTCGCGGAAGCAGATACGGCATAGGCCGAATTTACGCATGTAGCCATGTGGCCTGCCGCAAATCTTGCAGCGATTATAACGGCGAACCTTGAACTTCGGCTCATTTTTCCATTTTTCAATCAGGGCTGTTTTAGCCAAGGGATTCCCTCCTCACTTATGCGCTGAACGGCATTCCGAGG
>JAAYIB010000093.1 GCA_012744295.1 Acholeplasmataceae bacterium | reverse complement strand
GCTCTGAGCGCTGGCGTTGGCCCCGGGAATATTTTTGTTAAGAATGTCAGCGATGGCTCCGCCAAGCGGGAAATAGGTACCGGCGGTGCCGCCGGTTGCGATGTTGATGAATTTCTGAGCAGCAGGTTTTTTCTCCTCTTTGCCGGAGCCCCCACAGCCGGCAATCAGGGATCCGAGCATTGTTAAGGCCAACATGAAAGCAAGAACTTTTTTCATTAAATACCCCTCCTAAAATTTAGTCAGCTGAGCCAGTACAGTAATAAGGGTTTTGCCACACCACCTCCAGTTAAATTTGTATTGAAAACATCTTAAGCAAGATTCGACAAGAATATTTGATTTTCCTGCAATTAAATCAGAGTTAATGTGAGATTTAATAATGTATTCTGTATACTTATTGTTAATTGTAACTTTCTTTTCACTATTATTACGTTCTGTAACTTTTGCATGCCCTGCTGTTTTATGTTATCATAACAAGTATTGAAATCATTTTTCGAAGGATGTGTTTTTATTGAAACAAGCCGCATACACCGTCAAGGTGTCCAAAACACTTTATCAAAACACTTACCGCTGTGTATTGAACAACGAAAACGAAGAAGTAATAGGCACCTTGCGCGTCGTTCCGGGCATACCCCTTGACCGTGCCGAAGTTCCGGAAAACGCCCCGGAGGTACCGCCTTATCTTCTTGTCATAGTTGACGATGCAGACATAAACAAGGATAATCTGATTGATTTTGAGGAGCGTGTCTCCTATTCACTGCTGAAACGCTTCGCAACCGATTACTTTGTTCCTCAGCACTGTCAGTTTTACTATCCCTCCCCTGCCTTCGTCTTTGAGCAGCCTGACAGCACCACTAACCCCCTGATGTAAGAATAGGGCATAAAAAACCGGCCAAAGCCGGTTTTTTTTATGCCCTATTCTATTTTAAACAAGTATATGTCATCTTTGGCGAACAGCTCCTGAAGCCTTGACGTATCAACATTCTTTAAACGTCTGAGTTCAAGTCCCCGCACAACAACGTATTTCGGCAAGCGGTCGGCAAAGAGCCTCTGGAAGTCGGTTGTTTCCGGTTTCAGCTCCAAGCCCGGTATGCGCGCATAAAACATAAAGCCCGGACGCAGAAACTTATCGACATGGACCGGCACGGCCACGTCGCAGCTATCAGCATAAAAAGCAGCGGCCTTTTTCACGCTGAAGCGGTCGGCGACAGATGGCAGCATGAAGTTGAAAATAACGATCATCGTCAGTATGCCGGCCGCAGCATGAAGCCAGGCAGCCATCAGAACGTCCCGGAAGCGGACAAGGGCTATCACAATGCCTACGGCCAATAAAAGCATGATGCAGGCAAGCACCGTGGACCCGAAAGCCATTTCCGGCAAGGCGGAAGCGCCATAAAAACAGGCGGCGGCAAAGAGCGCGAGCAAGGAGAAGCTGAGAGCCGCAAGCTGAAACCCTTCGCCCGGATAGCGCGCACGGCTGATTCTTACGACATTCCACCCGCAGATTACGGCAAGCGGCGGAAACAGCGGCAGAATATACGATACCAGTTTGGTTTGGGAAACGGAGAAGAAAAGAAAGACAAAAACCCACCAAACGTTCATGAAAATCAAGTTTTTAAAGTCCGTGCCCGTACTTTCGGCAATTGATTTACGCAGACCGTTCAAAAGAAATCCCGTCCATGGAAAAAGGCCGATAATCAGGACCGGCAGGTAGTAATACCAAAGAACCCTGTCGGGGTGTTCCGGACTTGTAAAACGGGTAAGGTTATGAAAACCAAGGAAAGTATCGATGAAAATCCGGCCATGTGCCTGATACATCAAAAAGTACCAGGGTGCGGCAATGGCAAGACAAATTATTGATCCGGCCAGCAGCTTCATCCGCTTAAGCCTTTGCCAGTCGCCTGAAACAATGAAGTGCAGAAAGATAACGGCACAAGGAAAGACGATGCCGATCGGGCCCTTGGTCAAAGTACCAAGACCCATGAAAGCATACATTGGCAGGTAGCGCTCCTCCAGAAAGGCAAAGGTTGACCCCGTCAGGAAAAACAGCAGCGTCATATCCGTAACCTCTGCCTTGCCAAGATAAAAGAATTCGAGCGAGGTGCCGAGAACCAATGCCGACCAGAAGGCCACGTCCTCATCAAACAGACGGCTCACGGAAGCATAAAGCAAGGCTATTGTACCGAGCCCGAAAAGAGCGGATGGCAGCCTTGCCCCGAATTCCCCAATGCCGGCAGTCTGAAACGACCCTGCTGCAAGCCAGTAAAACATCGGCGGTTTGTCAAACCAGACCTCGTTATATATCCTTGGCGACAAAAAGTCGCCGAATTCAATCATCTCCCGGGCCGTCTCAGCATAAACCGGCTCATCGGGGTCCAGCAGCGGAACGTCGCCCAGACCGTAGAATAAATTGAAAGAAAGCACAAGCAGCAGTAAAAGAAAACGAACTCTTTTGTCCAAGGAATATTGCCTCCCGTGATTTAATAATCTCAATAATGCCGACTACTCCTTCAATCCCACTTCCTGCCGATTTTGGTATGGGCTATAAAGTCGGAGCCAAAATTCCTTATACAAACAACCGCTCCAAGCAGGAACGGAAAATACTCACAGGCAAAACGCCACATAACGGCAAATATTCCAACCGTGCCGCTTGGCAGGAGAGGCGAGAAAAGCACTACGAAGCCTGCCTCCGCAACACCCGAGCCGCCGGGAGTCGGTGAAAAATACAAGAGGAGATTCAAAAGGATCATCCTGCCCATTACAATACTGAGCGGCAGCTCGATACCGAAGCCGCTCATGAAGACGGGTACCACGGCATAAATAGCCAGTAAGCTGATGCCGGACTCAATAAAGGCGCGAATGACCGCAATCGGATTTTTGCCTAAAAGAAACGATGCCGTGCGGAACTCCTTGTACCACATGAAGGACTTTCTGCGCATGGACTTCGCAAGCCTGCCCGTCAGCAAGTAAAGAAGCTTCTCGGGATAGCGTGTATTCAAAAGGAAGACCAGTGCGACGGGTATGATTGTAAGCACAAAAGAAAGTGCGAGAATGGCGTTTGTCGGCAGCCAGGAAACCAAGGCCTTGTCGTTTTGAAGCACAAAGGGAACCATCATAATCAAAAACATGATGGACATCGCCGTTCTCACGATAACGACGGCGGTTGCCTTTACAACCGGTATGCCGGCCCTCTTCATGAAAATTACCTGCGCCACCGCGCCGCCGCTCGCGCCCGGAGTAATCAAAGCCAGGAAATAGTTGCTGAGCACAACGTTTACCGTTGCACCTATGCTCAGCTCCTCACCGGATGCCAATGTTAAGTTCCTCAGCCTGGTGCCGTCAAAAAAGAGTCCGACGAATAATACCCCGAGCACTGCAGCAATCGACCAAGGTTCAAAAATGGTCAGGTACTGAAGTGCCTGGATGTCGAAAGTAAAATAAATTACAGCGCAGGACATCAAAACGACTACGCTGAACAGTACCAGAATGTGTTCCATCAGCTTATTTCGCATAATTCAACCCGCCAAAATTAATCAGCACAATCCTGCTGTTTCTGATTTCCTCCGAATTGCCTTCGTCAAGAAAGGCTGCCAGCTCTTCTTCCCAGTGATAACCCCAGCCGTACTTCTCGCCGAGTGCCGCGTTGTCATTGCCTGGATGCGTCATAATTTCGCTTGCCCCTTCCGGAAGCGCCTTCAAAATATTCGCCGCCAGGTTTTTGTCAAGCCTTCCTCCGGCAAGCATTCCGTAAAAATGACCGGGATATGCGAGGCCCGCCTTGTTTAGCTTCCTTTTTGCGAGCAACGCACAGGCGGTTAAAGCTGCCCTTCCGAGCTTCCTCGCTGCCGGCGCTTCATAACCGCCCGACCAGAAAATGTCCTCCGCGGGGAGTCTGACGCTTTTGATGCCGAATTCGCCGCAAAGCTCGCAGACAATGTCAATTATCCCGGGCAGCACATGCAGATGC
>JAAYIB010000092.1 GCA_012744295.1 Acholeplasmataceae bacterium | reverse complement strand
GAAAAAAGAAAAGCATTTTACTTATTGGGAACGATCCTAACTCTTACTTTTGCCCATGTTTACGTGCTGGTCCTTTTAAACCGCTGGAATAACGCTTTTTACACGGCTTTGCAGAATTATGAAACAGACCGCATTTTCAGTGAGCTGCTGAATTTTTCATGGCTGGCGGCGATTTACATCATTGTAGCCGTCTATGCTTTCTATCTGCAGCAAATCCTTGCCTTGAACTGGCGACGCTGGTTGACTGACGCCTACCTTGACGAGTGGCTGAAGGGCAAGACCTATTACAGCATGCAGATGTTCGGTGCGGCAACAGACAACCCTGACCAGCGTATCAGTGAAGATGTGAAGCTTTTTGTAGAAATGACGCTGCAGTTTTCGATCGGGCTTCTGAAAGCTTTCTCCACGCTTGTTTCTTTTGTTGTAATCTTGTGGCAGCTGTCAGGACCGTTTGAGTTTTCTGTTTCAGGACATCAGTACAGTCTTCCGGGCTATCTTGTCTGGGTGGCGCTCGCCTATTCTGTCATCGGTACCTGGCTGACTCATAAAGTTGGCAGGAAACTGGTCGGATTGAATTTTATTCAACAGCGTTTCGAGGCCGATTTTCGTTTCAGCATGATGCGCCTCAGAGAGAACGCTGAAAGCGTGGCCTTTTATGATGGAGAAAAACAAGAAGGCACAGTTTTTAAGAAGCGTTTCCGTTTATTGCTTGATAACTTCTGGAAAATCGTACAGAAACAGAAACAACTTGTCTGGTTAAATTCCGGTTACTCGCAAATAGCGATTATTTTTCCTTTCGTGGTGTGTATACCCCGTTATTTGAGCAAGCAGATTACGCTGGGAGGCTTGATGCAGATTGCGACGGCCTTCGGCAGAGTGCAGGAGTCTCTTTCCTACTTTGTCGACATGTATTCAGCCCTGGCCCAATGGCAGGCTGTAGTTGACCGGCTTGTAGGCTTCGGTTTACATATGCGTGAAGTGGAGAAGGTTAGACCAAGCCTTGCCTTGGACAGGATGGAAGCGGATTTTGACGGCGTCAGGATCGTGGCGATGGAAATAGGTCTTCCAAATGGTGAAGTTTTGCTCAAGGATTTAAATTTTGAACTGAAGCCCGGACGCAACGTCCTCGTCAAGGGCACCAGCGGCAGCGGCAAAAGCACTTTGCTGAGGGCAATTGCCGGAATCTGGCCTTACGCTGCCGGTAAAGCTGAGCTGCCGGAGCGTGAAAGGATTATGTTTATTCCGCAAAAACCCTACCTGCCTCTCGGCACGTTACGGGATGCCTTGCTTTATCCAGGCAAGAGAATGAAAGACGACGAAGAACTGAAAGCGCTCATGCGGCTCTGCAGCATTGAAAGCCTTGCGGATAGTCTTGACGTGGAAGCGGATTGGTCGCATGTTCTGTCAATCGGCGAACAGCAGCGCCTGGCCTTTGTTCGAACCATGATTTACGAACCGGAATGGCTCTTTTTGGACGAGGCAACTTCGGCCTTGGATGAAGCCACAGAGGAGAATATGTATTCGATGCTTCGCGAACGTCTGAAGAAGACTACGGTAGTCAGCGTAGGCCATCGCAGCACTCTGAACAAATTCCACCTGCTGGAAATAAGATTGGACAAACATCTTAAGCAGGCTGTTTTACAGGAGATAAAAGCATAAAAAGAGGAGGATTTACTTTGAAACCGACAGAAATTGCACCAAATATCTATGACGTGGGCATCATCGACTGGAACACGCGCGATTTTCACGGATACGTAACGCCGCGCGGAGTGACTTATAACTCGTACCTGCTTGTCGATGAAAAAATTTGTTTAATTGATACGGTCAAGGAGCCCTTCACGGAGGAATATCTGTTAAAAATCAGCAAGGTAGTGCCGCTTGCCGCTATCGATTATGTTATAGTAAACCATGTTGAGCCTGATCACTCCGGCGCCTTGCCGAAAATAGCAGAGCTTGCCCCCGATGCCGTTTTTTACATTACGCAGCAAGGAAAGGCCGAAGCCATACAGCACTATGGTGACAGATTCAACTTTGTCGTCGTGAAGGAAGGAGACCGCCTGTCATTAGGCAAGAGAGAGCTATGCTTCCTGCCGCTGCCGATGCTGCATTGGCCTGACTCGATGGCGACCTATTGCAGGGAAGAACAGATGCTTTTCTCGAACGATGCCTTTGGACAGCATTATTGCACAAGCAAAAGGTTTGATGACGAGGTGGACGAGGCCATTCTTTTCTATGAGGCTCAGAAATACTTTGCCAACATTCTCTATCCTTATGCCAGGCTTGTAAATAAGGCCCTGCAAAAAGTAGCGTCTTTGCCCCTCAAAATGATTGCGCCAAGTCACGGAGTTATCTGGCGCTCAAAAATTGACAGTATAGCTAAGAAGTACGAAGCCTGGGGCAAAGGTGCAAAGAACGATACTCTGCTCATAGTTTATGAAAGTATGTGGGGAGGAACAGAGAAGATCGCAAGAGCCATTGCCTTCGGAGCCGCAGCGGCCGGTGTGCCGGTCAAGGTTTTTCGCCTGAACAGCTCTGACGCGAGCGAGATAGTTGCGGAACTCATCACCGCGGGCGGGTTGCTTTGCGGCTCGCCGACTCTTAACAGTGGAATGATGCCTGCCGCAGCCGGATTCCTGACTTATCTGAAGGGCCTTCGGCCGACAGGGAAACTGGCGGCAGCTTTTGGCACATACGGCTGGAACGGAGGCGCGCAAAAGGATATGGAGGAGCTGTTGGGCAAGGCCGGCTTTGAACTGGAGCAAGGCTTCAACGCCAAGTGGAAGCCGCGGCAGGAGGACTGCTCGCAGGCGGAGCAGTTCGGGTATGAATTTGCGCTAAAATTAAAAGAACGTATCTAAAAAAAGGCGCCCGGAAGGGCGCCTTTATACTTGCTTCGCAGCCTCGGCCGGACTTGCAGAAAGTCAAATAGTCAAATATAATAGAGTCAGAAACAGAGTCAAGGGGAACGGAAGGAGGCGGGTTTGATGAAAAATCTGGCCGATATTATAGAAAGTTTTATTGTGCGGGAGCTCTTGGCGGATGAGGCAGACCAGATACTCGTTCAGCGCAATGAATTGGCAGTGCGGCTTTCCTGTGCACCATCACAAATAAGCTACGTCCTAAGTACGCGATTTACGCCCGAAAGAGGGTACATAGTCGAGTCAAGGAGGGGCAGCGGCGGTTTCGTGCGCATAGCTCGCCAGACTGATGCACAAGAAATTGAAAGAGACGGTGAGGAAGATTTGCCAGTTAATATAAGAGTTCTTGCCGCGGCAAACAAGCTTGCCCTCGGAGAGGCCGTGCTGCTTTCATACATGATGGAAGTTCTTGAAGGCAGAGCCGACGCCAATGAAAAAACAATCATTTTTGCCGAAGCCCTGGCCAAATTGAGAATGGCAAAGCGCGGCAGGAAAGAATAATCGCGGGGTGAAGACCGGGAAGGAGAAAATCAATGGCGAAAATCAAGTCACAGTACGTATGCCAGAACTGTGGTTACACAACGGCCAAGTGGCTGGGGAAATGTCCGGAGTGCGGGAATTGGGATTCTTTGGCAGAAGAAGCCGTTGCAACAGAAAGCAAGGCTTCTTTTCTTGACATAAAAGATAAACCAAGGCCGAAGACTCTCGACAGCATAAAGCTTGACGACCTTGTGAGACTGGAAACCGGCATTCGCGAATTTGACCGCGTGCTTGGGGGAGGAATTGTTCCGGGGTCGCTTGTGCTTTTAGGAGGAGATCCCGGTATAGGCAAGTCAACGATTGCGCTTGACGCCAGCATGAAATTCAGCAAGAAAGGAGTCAAGGTACTGTACGTATCGGGAGAAGAGTCCGAAGGGCAAACAGCAATGCGGGCCCGCAGGCTCGGTTCGTCGGGCAGGGACCTGCTTATCATGACGGCAACCGATTTGACGGCTATTTTACAGCAGGCGCAGGAACTGCAGCCTTCCCTTCTGGTCATTGATTCCATTCAGACCATGTATAATCCTGAGTTCGAGTCGGCCGCGGGCAGCGTGGGCCAGGTAAGGGAATGTACGGCTAGACTGCTTCGCTTTGCCAAGTCAGCCGGCGTAGCCGTTTTGATAATAGGCCACGTTACCAAGGAAGGAAATATTGCAGGGCCAAGGCTTTTGGAACACATGGTGGACGTAGTGCTGCAGTTTGAGGGTGAAAGATCCTACTCTTTCCGTGTGTTGAGGGCGTTAAAGAACCGTTTTGGGTCAACCCACGAAAGCGGGATTTTTTCCATGGAGGAAGACGGGTTGAAAGAAGTAAGCAATCCTTCCGGGTTGTTTCTGGAAAAACGAGGTGTTGCAGCTTCCGGCTCGGCAACCTGTGCCTGCCTGGAAGGAGCCAGACCGCTTTTGGTTGAGATACAGGCTCTCGTAGCGAGGACGCCTTACGGCATGCCCCGAAGAACGGCTGTTGGGTTCGATTACAACAGGGTGAATATGCTGCTGGCGATTCTGGAAAAGCGTATGGGTATGGATTTTGGGACGCAGGACGTATATGTAAACGTTGTAGGCGGCTTTAAGGTCAGCGAACCGGCGGCAGATCTGGCCGTCGTTGCGGCGCTTGTCTCCAGCTATCGCAACAAACCGCTGCCGATGGGGACACTGGTCGTAGGAGAGGTGGGACTGACGGGGGAGGTTCGCCGGGTAGGCCTTGTCGACAGAAGAATCAAGGAGGCTTCCAACCTCGGCTTTAACAGGTTTGTCGTGCCCGAAGCCGGCGCCGGCAGCAAGCTCGGTCTGGCCGGAATTTTGCAGGTTAAAACATTGGAAGAAGCCTTGGACGCGCTGTTTGCAAAATAAAAAAACTGTTGGCGCAGCTTTACCCAACTCACTTATTGCTGCCCTGAAATTTTGGTTTTTCAGAGGAAGCGTAAAGTGGGAACGGCATCGCTGCGTCAACAGTTTTTATTTGGTCGGCTATGACAGATAATAGAAGCCGAGAGTGGCAATCGCGTTGTTTTCTTCCTGCATGATGTTTTCGAGTTTTAAGCCCGTGAGGTTGCAGAGAGCTGCCATATAAAAGAGGGAATGTCCGACTTCCCTGGCAAGGATTTCCTTGCAGTGGGGGCAGAGGTCGCCTTCGATATGCGAGGCCATATAGTTCTTGAGGTCGGTGTAGGCAGAGTCCTCCGGTATTGATTGCTTTTGGGCGTTGATGGAGATGCAGCCGCATTCGGTTACGGATTTTGCCAAGGCACGATTAACGCGTGCCGCGGACTCCTGGTATTTTGTCAGAATATCAAGAACGCTTTTGTGTCGTATCAGGTATTTATCAACATTTGCCTGAAAATCCCGGCAGGAAGTTTTATTCATATTAAGCACCTCTCTTTGTCTAATTATAAATAAACACTGCAATACTGTCAATTTAAGGACTTTTAACATTTATGAAGCAAAATGTGATTGACAGTCCTAAATCTACATGTTACAATAAAAAATTTTGACAAAATAGTACGATTGTGATAAAATTATCTTTAAATAGTGAAGGAGGCATGGCGCATGTTCGTAACAGGCGATAAAGTTGTGTACCCGATGCATGGGGCCGGTATGATTAATTCTATCGAAAAACGCGAAGACGACAGCGGTAGGATTGTTGAATACTTCATACTTGAAATGCTTCTGGGGGACATGAAAATCATGATTCCGATAACTAATGTAGACCAGGTCGGCTTAAGACATGTTATCAGCGAGCAACAACTTCATGAGATTGAAGAAGTTCTGGTTTCGCGGCCGGAAAATACGATGAAAAGCATAACCTGGAACAGACGCTTCAATCTTTACATTGAAAAGCTGAAAAGCGGAGATGTTTTTGAAGTGGCCTCGGTTGTGAGGACACTGACGGTACAGGAGGAAGAAAAAAAGCTTTCGACAGGCGAACGCAGGCTTCTTAATACCGCGAGGCAGATATTGCTAAGCGAGGTCATGCTGGTCAGGTCGCAAAAACTCGAAGACGCGGACAAATGGCTGCACCGATTTTTCAACTGAGCCGTACAGGAATGGTTGTGTATGATTCCGCCGAAACTAAGGATTTGATATTGCTTGAGAATGAATAAACACCGGAGGTTGGCGCGGCCGACCGTCCGGTGTTATGTTTTTTTTGTCCTTAAGCGTCGTGCATTCACTCAATCAGGGTTGTTCATCATATAGATAGATTCGAATTCGCGATGCGAAGAGTGGAAGACATCAACCAGGTTCGGATCGAAATGAGTTCCGCGCCCTTCAAGAATTATCCCGAGACTTTGCTCATGTGAAAAGGCGTTTTTATAAACGCGTTTCGAACGAAGAGCGTCATAGACATCGGCCAGAGCCATAATTCTTGCTGAAAGAGGAATGTCCGTGCCGGCCAGGCCTTTATTGTAACCGGTTCCGTTCCACTTTTCATGATGGTACAAGGCAATATCCATGCCCATCCGCAGAAAACTGTTGCTTTTATAATGTGTTTCGATTTTCGCCAGCGTTTGAAAAGCTATTTCCACATGATTTTTCATTATGGAGAATTCTTCTTCATCTAGTTTTCCGGGTTTCAGAAGAATGCCGTCTGGTATGCCGACCTTGCCGATATCATGCAAAGGGCTTGCCTTGTAAATCGTTTCGACGAAAGCGTCATCGATTTCCACGAAGTAAAAAGCTTTTTCTCGCGCTTTTTCAGCAAGCAGACGACAGAAATGAGCCGTGCGCTCGATGTGGCTGCCTGTGTCGTCGTCTCTTGACTCGGAAAGCTTGATCAAGGCAAAAATTGTTGCCATTTGCGAGGACGATATCTCTCTTACCTTTTCCTCGACCATTTCCTCGAGGTGCTTGCTGTATCTTTCCAGTTCTTCTTCCTTGGACTTCAATTCCGTAATATCCTGTAAAGTGCCGTAATAGCCAGAGATTTTGCCTGATGCTTCCTTTAAGGAGTTTAGGCGCAAGTGCACCCATTTTATCATGCCGTTTTTAAGTTTCAGGCGATATCGCATGGAAAACGATTCTTCATAGGTGGAAAGGTTTTCGTACAAAGCAAGGATTGTTTGATAATCCTCAGGATGAACAAGAGAAAGGAACAGTTCCCGAGAAGCGGGCAGGCTGTGGTCAAGTTCAAGAATGTCATACAGAGACCTGGACCAGGTCTGTTCCATGTTGGCAATGTTAACGTCCCAGCGTCCGAGGGAAGCTATCTTCTGAGCTTCTTCAAGAGAGCGCTCGCTGCGCTTCAGTGTTGCGACAAGGCGTTCAATTTTCTGGGAGAGGGAAGCGTGATCCAGTACCAACTGAGTGAGCAGGTGCTTTTGTGCTTCGTCATCAATATTTGTGGCGAAGCTTTCGAGAGCATAAAGCGGCAACGACAAATCACCGCCTTTTAGATCTCTGTTTGCTAAAGCCTGTCTCAGGTTTTTGAGCCTTCTTCTAATTTTCATCGCCATCTCCATAAAGCGCGTATTCGATGCCGACATTCTTTATGCGCTGCAAGTGGCCCAAAGCGATTTTAACATTCACAGGAGACTCTATAATGCTCCCATGCTGCGGGGCTATGCGGTCTATGTCAAGCGTGCCGATCAGTTCGAGCGCATGCCGTGATGCCAGATTCGAAGTCATAACGTTCTGGTGGAAAGTTTTCATGCCTTTCATGGGACACATCGGGCAAGAGGCTTTACATTCTGACAAATCCCTGCAGTCGGCACAAGGTTCTTCAAGCGAAAGGAACAGGTCCCAGTTATTGTCAAAGCTTCCAAAAAGGTCACTTGAGAAAAGCGTTTTTGTTTCAATATCATAGGTGACAAAGCTGCCTTGTGCGTGGCAGAACGGCGTTGGATAAAATTCCAGCGTCCGGCCCGTGGCAAAGACAAAGCGGTTATCAAACGCACGGAAATCCAGCTTGGGGGTCAGTGCGGAATAATAATGAATAAAAATATTGTTGCCTTCCAAAGAGATGATTCGCAAATTTTCGTTGTTGATGATTGCCTCCAGCTGTGGCAGGCTTCCGCAGAGATCGGGGTCATAATGCTGGTAGATGAGATGTCCGATTTTTGAGGGAGAAATTCCCGTCCTGAGTATTTTGAGCATTACGAGGCTGAAGTCATCGCGGCTGCCTCCGTCAATCAATACGGCTTCTTCACCCTCCACCAGCAGGTAGGGGTTGCAGTGCAGCCCTGCGTTATCGTCTTCGTAGCCAACCCAAAAGATGCCCGCGGCAATTTCCACCGGTTTGTTTTTTAAGCCTTTGTCGAATTCTTTCATTTGCATCTCCTGTCATGATCAATATTTGTAAGCGCTGACGAAGTAAGGATTGTTTTAATCTCCTTCATTATAGGAAAATATTTGTAATTATTCAATAGTGTGAACAACATTCCCTCCCGAGGCTCTGCATTTTGCTCTATGGGCGGATTGGGAAATCTTTATTAAAGAACGGTGTTGTTTTTAATTTTTTACAACGTACACGCTATTAAAAAACCTTGGTTTGTAGTAAGATTATTGCGTAAGATTTGGAAAGGAGGTGATACTATGCTGACAAAAATCTTGAAACTGACAATAGTGCTCGTATTTGCTATAACGGGCGTGATTTTGGAAGACTATCTTTTCCCGTATTTGTCTGAAATCCTGCCGAGCGATATCGCTGTCAGGGGACCGTTCGGCTTTGCTGTTGCCAATGTCTTTTCCGGCGTGCTCGGAGCCGTATTGTTCGGTGCTGTTGGTTACGCCGCATCAAATACGATTATTCGCCATACGATGCGCTTTACCGAGGTTGTAGCCGTGGTCCTGGCAAAACTGCCGACAAGCAATATCCTTGTCGTAGCGACGGGGGCGACTATCGGCCTTGTTGTAGCCAATCTCATTGGTGGACCGTTTTCGCATCTGCCGATCATAGGGATTTACATCCCGTTGATCCTAAGTCTGGTGCTGGCAATAGTGGGAGCAAAGGTTGCATTAATCAAACACACTGATATCACTTCATTTTTTAACCGGATCTGGTCTCTGCGTGCTTTCAAGGAGGCAAACAAGGAGGAAGAGAAGGAATATGTTTGCAGCAATCATAAAATTTTAGATACCAGTGTTATAATTGACGGACGCATAGCGGATATTCTCAAGACGGGTTTTCTTGAAGGCGATTTGATCATCCCGAACTTTGTTCTTGAAGAACTTCAGAAAATAGCGGATTCTTCGGACAGCCTCAAAAGAAAAAGGGGACGCCGGGGCCTTGACGTCGTTAAAGAAATGCAGAACGACAGTTCGAGTCGCGTCCACATCGAAGAAAAGGACTTTGATGACATGACCGAGGTAGACGCTAAGTTAGTCAAGCTGGCCAAGTTAATAGGCGGTATTGTCATAACGAATGACTTCAACTTAAACAAGGTAGCGGGAATTCAGGGAGTAGGCGTTTTGAACATCAACGACCTTGCCAACGCGGTGAAGCCGGTAGTGCTGCCTGGAGAAGAAATGCTCGTTTTCCTAGCTAAGGAAGGCAAGGAAAACGGACAGGCTGTCGCTTATCTTGACGACGGAACAATGATAGTCGTCGAGGGCGGCAAGCGTTATATCGGTGAAAGCGTGGGTGTAATCGTTACTTCTGTTTTGCAGACATCGGCAGGCCGCATGATCTTTGCCCGCCTTAAATAGCGGAGGAGGATAGCGTTTTTGTGGAGAAAATGACAGTAATCGTTGCCGCGGCAGGAGCAGGAAAACGAATGGGCCTTGGCCTCAACAAGGCCTTCATTGTTTTAGACGGTTTGCCTGTTATTGTGCATAACCTGAGCCGCATCAACGAAGTAAAGAATGTTGAAAAAGTAATTATTGTAGTAGGGCCAGGGGAAATTGAGGAAGCAAAGGTCATTCTCCTGCGCTATGAGAAGCAGTACTTTCCGCGGCTCAAATGGCGGCTAGCAGCCGGCGGCAGTGAAAGACAGGACAGCGTTGAGGGCGGGCTCGCCTTGGTTGGGGCGTCGGACTATATAGCTGTGCACGACGGGGCCAGGCCTTTTGCCGGACCCGAGATTTTTGCGCGCGTTTTTTCCCTTGCGAGGGAAAAAGGTGCGGCGGTGGCAGGGATACCTCTCAAGGACACCGTGAAGGAAGTTGACGAATCGGAAAGAGTCAGGGCAACACCCGACAGAAATAGTCTGCGCGGCATACAAACGCCTCAGATTTTCCGCAGCAGCTTACTTGTTGAGGCTTACAGGAATTTGAGAAGAACGGGCAAGGCGGTAACGGACGACGCTGCCGCAGTAGAGCTGTTGGGGGCGGAGGTCGGCGTCGCGGCCGGTTCTTACTCCAACATCAAGCTGACAACGCCCGAAGACCTTGTTCTTGCACTGGCAATATTGCATAAGGGAGGCCGGGAGACTTTGCGAAATAACAATGAACCTGAATTAAGAATAGGCAGTGGCTTTGACGTTCACAAGCTGCTTGCCGGCAGAAAACTGATAATATGCGGCATCGAAATTCCCTGCGAGCTCGGTCTTGAAGGCCATTCTGATGCCGATGTTGCTGTTCACGCCTTGATGGATGCCTTGCTCGGAGCGCTTGGACTTGGTGACATCGGCAGGCATTTCCCCGATACTGACATGGCGTACAAGGACGCTGACAGCATGATTCTTCTGAGCAAGGTTATGACGATTGTGACGGAAAAGGGCTGGCGGGTCGGCAATGCAGACATTACGATCATGGCACAGAAGCCTAGGCTGGCTCCCTATCGTGAAAGAATGATGGCGCGACTGTCAGAAGCGCTCGGTGTAGGGCAAGGCCAGCTGAACGTAAAGGCTACCACAACCGAGGGCCTGGGTTTTGTCGGCAGGAGCGAGGGTATGGCGGCTCAGGCCGTAGTAACTATTGTCAGGGCAACGTAGGCAGTTGTCCGTTCAGATAAGAGCGGGAGATTGTGTTATAATGAAAAACAAGCAAATGCTTTCTATATTTGGAGGTTTAGTTGATGGATAAAGAAATAAGGTTAAGATTTGCGCCAAGCCCTACGGGACCTTTTCATATCGGCGGCGCACGTTCCGCACTGTTCAACTGGCTTTTGGCCCGTAAAACAGGCGGCAAGCTCGTTTTAAGAATAGAAGACACGGATCTTGAACGTTCCAGCAGGGAGTCAGAGGAAAACATCATGAATGCTTTGCGCTGGCTTGGCCTAAATTGGGATGAAGGCGTCGACATCGGTGGTAATTACGGGCCCTACCGCCAGACAGAGCGCCTAAATTTGTACAAGCAATATACCGAAAGACTGTTAGCCGAGGGCAAGGCATATTACTGTTACTGCACGGATGAAGAGCTTGAGGCGGAGCGGCAGGAACTGGCCGCAAGAAGCCAGATGCCGCGTTACATGGGGAAATGCCGCAGCCTGACGAAGGAACAGACAGCGTCCTATGAAAGGGCAGGGCGTAAACCCACGGTGCGTTTCAAGGTTCCGGCAGGAAGGCAGATTGTCGTAAACGACCTGGTCCGCGGCGATGTTGTCTTTGAATCGGACGGAATAGGTGATTTTGTCATCGTCAAGTCGGACGGCATCCCGACTTATAACTATGCCGTCGTTATAGACGATGCCTTGATGAGAATTACGCACGTCATCAGGGCCGAAGAGCACCTTTCCAATACACCGCGTCAGTGCCTCGTTTATGATGCACTGGGCTTTGCAAGACCTGTTTTTGGGCATATTTCGCTGATTCTGGGCAAGGACAGGACCAAGATGAGCAAACGTCACGGAGCAACGTCAGTCGAGCAATATCGCAGGCTCGGTTATTCACCGAAGGGCATCGTCAACTTTCTGGCCTTGCTTGGCTGGGCGCCAAACAGCGAGCAGGAAATATTTACAATCGAGGAGCTCGTTAAGGCTTTTTCCATGGAGCATGTTGCTAAAAATCCGGCCGTTTTCGATATTGACAAGCTAAATTGGATTAACCAGCATTACATGCGTCAGATGAGTGAAGAAGAATTTTTCGAGGCTGCTAAGCCCCATATGATTGAGAAAGGGTGCATGACGGGACAAGAAGACGGTGAAAAGCTTGCCTGGCTGAAGAAAGTCGTCTACACAAGCAAAGAACACGTCGCCTATGCCGCCCAGATTCCGTCAGCGGTTGCGATGTATTTCGACGATGACTTTGATTTTGAAAACGAACAAGCGTCGGCCGTTCTGACTGAAGAAAGCGTGCCAACCGTCATGAAGATGCTGTTCGAGCAGTTAAGCCATATGGAAAGCATCGACGCAGCAAATGTCAAGGGCGTTTTCAAGCATATACAGAAAACCACGAAGCTGGGCGGGAAAAGTGTATTCATGCCTATCCGAGTGGCGCTGACCGGTAATCAACACGGGCCGGAACTGACAGAGATCATTCCTTTGCTGGGTCTTGAGCGCACAATTGCACGCATTCGGCGCAGTTTGGAAAAAGCCGGCGTAATGAGCTTATAAAGGAGAATCGTATATGGGAATCAGGATATATAATACTTTAACAAAACAGAAGGAAGAATTCGTGCCGCTTGTTGCCGGGCAGGCCAGCATTTACGTTTGCGGGGTCACTCCTTATAACCACCCTCATATAGGGAATGCAAGGCCTTTTGTAACCTGGGACGTAATCCACCGCTTTCTGGAACATGAGGGCTACGAGGTTACGCATGTGCAAAACTTCACCGACGTCGACGATAAGATTATTAGTGCCGCCAACAAGGAAGGGGTAGCCTGGAGCGATATCTGCGGCCGCTACATGGAGGCTTACTTTGAAGCCATTGACAAGCTGAACGTTAGGCGCGCAGATATTTATCCGCGTGTTTCGGATCACATGGACGAGATTATCGATATGGTGGCGAAGCTGATAGAGAAAGGTTTTGCCTATGAAATAGACGGCGACGTTTACTACCGAGTTGAAAAATTCGAGCAATACGGACAATTGAGCGGGCGCAATCTTGAGGACATGCTGGCGGGCGCTCGCGTTGACGTTGACGACCGTAAAGAAAACCCGATGGATTTCGCGCTTTGGAAAGCAGCAAAGCCCGGCGAACCCTTTTGGGACAGCCCCTGGGGGCCGGGCCGGCCGGGCTGGCACATAGAGTGCTCGGTCATGAGCATGAAATACCTGGGCGAAAGCTTTGACTTTCATGGCGGCGGCAGCGACCTTATCTTTCCGCACCACGAGAATGAGATCGCTCAATCCGAAGGCTGTACGGGCAGGCACCCATTTGTCAGGTACTGGCTGCATAACGGCTTCATAACCGTAAACGAGGAAAAAATGTCCAAATCTCTTGGGAATTTCTTCCTTGTTATTGATATTCTCAAGCATTTCGAGCCCGAAACGCTGCGTTTCTTCATACTCTCCACGCACTACAGAAGCCCGCTCGATTTTAGCGACGAGCGCCTGCATGAGGCAGAGCGCAGCTTGAGCAGGCTGGCTACGGCGCAGGAGAATTTACAAGCCTTGGCCTTAATTCCGGGTATGGGGCCGACTGAGCAAAGCGCAGAACTTGCGGAAAGGGTAGCCGGTATCAGGGAGGAATTCCTCAATGCGATGCGCGATGATTTTAACACCGCACTGGCTATCAGCCACATGTTTGCCCTCGGCAGGGAAATAAACACTTATTATCAAAGCGTCGTCAGCGGACAAGAAAGGGCCGACGGCAGACTTGTTAATATTATTAAGAAGGTCTTTGCGGAAATGTGCTCGATTATTGGCGTATTGGAAAACACCTGTGCTTCAGCAAGTCCCAGCGAGTCACTTGAGGGCAGCTTGCTCGATCTTATCGTTTCCATGCGGCAGGAAGCCAGACAAAACAAGAATTACGCACAGGCTGACTCCATCAGGGACAAGCTTGGGGAGATCGGCATTATCATTGAAGACACGCCTCAGGGAGCGCGGTGGAAGAAACAGTGAAGTTTGAACATTACAAACTAATCAGGGACCAGGCTCTGGCTGCTTGCTTTGCCGAAGGTGCGCCTTTGCCCGATCCAAGGCAAATGCATCCCGTTTTACTCGCCTACGTCGGAGACATTGTATTTTCACTCTACGTGAGGTTACGCCTTCTTGCGACTTCGGGACAGGTCAGGGTTATTCATGACCTGGGCGCGAAAATGGTTTCGGCAGTTATGCAGGCAAGGGCAATGGACGCGCTCGAGGCCATTCTCAGCGAAGAGGAGGCCGCGGTCGTCAGACGTGGACGCAATACCAAGTCGACCGTGCCCAAAAGCGCAACCGTACGTGAATACAGGCAGGGAACGGCCTTTGAGGCCCTTGTCGGCTGGTTGTTCCTGCTGGACAGACAGGAAAGACTGGTCGAAATCCTTGATGACTCTTTTGGCATCATAAGAAAAGAAATTAGTGACAGGAGGACGCTGTAGCACTATGCAGGTAAAACTTTTGCGTTATACGCCGGAACCTGAAAAAACAGTTGCGATGAGCGCCAGGCTTTGCTATTCGCCGATAGGTGCCGCCGAGTTGGAAGAAAACATTACTGACGAACAAGCGGGCAGGCTTGTCCGTAAGCTCATAGACATGGGGCACTTTTCCACGTTGGAACATGTTGTCTTCACCTTTGCCGTTGAAGGCGTTTCGAGGGTACTGACGCACCAGCTTGTGCGTCACCGCATAGCGTCCTATTCCCAGCAGTCACAGCGCTATGTAAAGGAGCATGATTTTGAAACAATCATGCCGCCTTCCATTGCAGCAAAGCCGGAGCCTAAAGCCAAGTTTGAAGAATTGGCTGCGCAGATAAGGTCGCTGTACACAGAATGGACGGAGGCAGGCATTCCGGCGGAGGACGCCCGTTATATCCTTCCTAATGCGGCAGAGACTAAAATTGTGATAACCATGAACGTCAGGTCCTTGTACAATTTCTTCCGTTTGCGCTGCTGCACGCGCGCGCAGTGGGAAATAAGGGCTCTGGCGGAAAAAATGCTGACAGAGGTCAGGCTGGTTGCCCCGGTTTTATTTGAAAAGGCGGGGCCTTCCTGCGTTACTGACGGAATCTGTACAGAAGGGGAAATGACCTGCGGCAGACTTGCAGCCTTGCAGTCTAAAGCAGCACGGGAGCAGGAGGAATTATGCCGGAAGATCTGATTTTTGGCCGCAACGCAGTCATTGAGGCCTTGCGCAGCGAGCGTACTCTCAACAAGCTCTTGCTGCAGGAGGGCGGCAAAGGCGGCAGTCTCGGCGAAATACTGAACCTGGCAAGGGACAGGGGCGTAACAGTTGAATACGTGAAGGCGGAAAAGCTGAACAAGATGTCGGAGGGTTTGCGACATCAAGGGGTAGCGGTTCTGGTCAGTCCGATTCGTTTCTACGAACTGGATGAAGTGCTCGACATTGCGGCTGCAAAGGGTGAAGAACCTTTCCTGTTGCTGCTGGATGAATTGCAGGACCCCCAGAATGTCGGCGCGGTTATCCGAACGGCAGACGCTGCAGGAGTGCACGGTGTTTTGCTGCCAAAAAGGAGAAGCTGCCCCATCAATGCCGTAGTGGCAAAGATTTCCGCCGGAGCGGTTGAACACGTTCCGATTGTCAGCATCGGCAACATCGTACAGACCATGAACGAGCTTAAGACAAAGGGTTTGTGGCTGGCTGGAGCCGATATGCAGGGAGAAACCGACTATTTTAAATGTGACCTTCAGGGACCGATTGCCCTTGTGCTTGGCGCTGAAGGAAAAGGCCTCGGCCGGCTCGTCAGGGAGAACTGTGATTTTTTGGTCAGGATTCCTATGAAAGGCGGGGTTTCTTCGTTAAACGCTTCTGCCGCAGGTGCAATTTTGCTGTACGAAGTACTCAGACAAAGAAGCGGCGGCCAGTTATGAGGGAGTGGCTACTGGTCGACGGTTACAACGTTTTGAACAGCTGGCAGGAGTTTAAGCAGCTGCGGGTCGAGAATCTTGAACACGCAAGGGAGCTTTTGCTGGCAAAGACTTCGGAATACGGAGCTTTTAAAGGGCTGAACGTGGTCCTCGTCTTTGATGCCACAGATGCGCAGGGAATGGCGCACGAGGAAAGACGTGGCGGGATTTGCGTTGTTTTTACGTCTGAGGGCGAGACCGCGGATACCTGGATTGAGAAAAAAACCTATGAGTTGGTTCGGGCAGGTGAAAGGGTTTTTGTCGTTACGAGTGACTATGCCCAGCAGATTTTTGTCCTCGGAGCCGGCGCTTACCGCATTTCGGCCAGGGAATTCCGCGAGGAGTATCAGAGTGCCAGGAAGAAGATACAGGAACGCGGCAGGAAGGAAATGGAAGGCAAGGCGAGGAACGAGGTGGGCAGCAGACTCAATGAGGATGTGCTTGACAAACTGGAGTTGCTGCGCAGAAAAAAATAGCCGCGATTGACTTGCAAAAATAGAGTATTGTATAATTAGACTCACTTAACGTGGCAGGCTTTCGAATGTTAAATATCTGGAAAAGGGAGGCTGTGCTGTATGCGCTCAGGTGTAACGAATGATCCCTATAATGCATTTGAAAACATGACGGATGAGGAAATCGTTATGGCTGCGAAGCTTGATGAAAATCCTATGGCGCAGGAGTACCTGCTTTATAAGTACAGGAACTTTGTCCGCGCAAAGGCACGAAGCTATTTTCTGATCGGCGCCGAAAGGGAGGACATCATTCAGGAAGGCATGATCGGTTTGTTTAAAGCTATCCGTGACTTCCGGGATGACAAACTTTCATCCTTCAGGGCCTTTGCCGAGCTCTGCGTAACGAGACAGATCATTACCGCAATCAAGACTGCTACGCGCCAGAAACATATACCCCTGAATTCTTATGTGTCACTGAACAAGCCGATCTACGAAGAGGATTCAGACCGTACCCTGATGGACGTTATTTCCGGTACCAAAGTCGCGAATCCCGAAGAAATGGTCATAAGCAGGGAGGAATTCCTGGACATCGAAAATAAGATGAACAACATTCTGAGCGACTTGGAATGGAAGGTGCTGATGAGCTATCTTGACGGCAAGTCTTATCAGGAAATAGCGGTGGATCTTGACCGGCATATCAAGTCAATAGACAACGCCCTGCAGAGAGTCAAGCGCAAACTTGAGAAATATCTGAGTTCCCGTGCCGAGGGCACCGATTTGAAAAATGTGTACTGCGGACTGATGGCTATGGATCCTTCGGAAAGGTTTGGCAGCCATCATAAGGGTGAAAAGTAAAGTTGACAGATATGTAACAGATTGTAACATCATTTAGATTTTTCTAAATGATGTTTTTCTTTTTAGAGGATTTTGTAAATCAGTGACGAATACATAAACCATCATAAAACGTGCAGCCTGTTTACGAAAAAACTGAGGAGGGCGAAGAATATGAGCCAAGTAGAGGATTTTGTAAAAGAGGTAGAAGGCCTTAAAGAGGCTGAAGGCAAAGTATTGATAGTTACGGGAAAACCTGGAAGCGGTAAGAGCGGAGTCCTGCGTGAAGCGGCGGCTAAGAAGTCGTGGGATTACGTCGATTGCCGCTTATTAATTACCGAGGACTTTTTGGAACTTTTGCCAGCTCTGCGCCAGGAAAAGGCCCCGGAAATGATTGGACAGATTTTGGAAGGGTACGATGCGGACGTTGTACTGTTGGACAGGCTGCAAACATTGTTTGTTCCCGTTTTTCACATAGATATCGCCGAATTGCTGCGCAAACTTGGCAAGAGGTTCGTAATTGTCGCCGCCTGGCCGGGATATTATGAGGACGGTTTCCTCTGCTATGATAAGTTTGACGGAACGGAATCAATACGCATGAGTTCGGAAGGATTTAAGATATGGAACGTGGATTAGGCGGGAGCGCTTTATGAGCAGTAAAAGACGGCTTGCTGTTTTGACAGGCGGAGGCGATTGTCCCGGTCTTAACGCGGTGATACGTGCCGTGGTTAAAACAGCGATAAACAACGATTGTGAGATTTACGGCATCGAAAACGGCTTTAACGGATTAGTAACCGATAAAATAAAAAAAATGTCCTTAAGCGATGTCTCCGGAATTTTGCCGAGGGGCGGCACGATTTTAGGGACAACCAATCGTGACAATCCTTTTAAATTTATGGTAGGTGAAAACGACGAGGGCGAAATAATTTATGAAGACAAGCGTGAAACGGTGATAGCAAATACGAAGCGTCACGAACTTGATGCCCTGATTGTGATAGGCGGCGACGGAAGCCTCAATATTGCCAATAAACTGAGCAAGGAGTGCGGTGTAAAAGTAGTGGGCGTGCCTAAGACCATTGACAACGACTTGCCCTGCACAGAGAGAACCTTTGGCTTTGATACGGCAATGGCAATGGCGACTGAAGCCTTGGACAGACTGCACACAACCGCGGAATCACATCACAGGGTTATGGCTCTTGAGGTTATGGGACGCTATGCCGGTTGGATTGCCTTGCATTCGGGCATTGCCGGCGGAGCGGATTGTATATTGATTCCCGAAATTCCCTACAGGATAGAAGCGGTCATCAGAAAGATCAAGCAAAGGCAGGAACAAAACAAGAAATTCAGCATCATAGTTATTGCCGAGGGTGCAAGACCAGTCGGCGGAGAGCTTTCGGTTGCGCGCATAGTGAAGGGCAGTTTCGAACCTGTCCGCCTCGGAGGCGCCGGCGAGAAGCTGGTACGGGAGATTGAGGAGCTGGCAGGCGTCGAATCTCGCTGTACGGTGCTTGGATATTTGCAGCGCGGAGGCTCCCCGACGCCTTACGACAGGGTGCTTTCGACCCGCTACGGCGTCGCGGCCGTTGAAGCCTGCATCAGGGGCGATTTCAACACAATGGTTGCCCTGCAGAGCAACAGGATAGTCGCGATACCGATAGGGAAGGTTGCGTCAGAACCCCACCTTGTGCCGCTTGACAGCGACATTATCAGTACGGCGCGTCACCTGGGGCTGAGTTTTGGGGATTGACCACGCAACAGGTATTTGGTTACTTGCAGGCGTCCCTCTTGGGGACTCCTGCATATTTTTTTCTCAGAAGCGAATTGAGGTGGAATAGGATGGAGCAGAGATTTTTCTTTTGTCCTGCTTGCGGCGCAGCATTGGGCAGGCGTTGTCTTGACGGAAGAGAAAGGCTTGTTTGCAATGACTGCGGGCGCATTCAGTACGAGAACCCGATTGTTGGCGTTGCGGCCATAGTTTTTAACGAAGAAGGCAGGATTCTGATGGTCAGACGATCGCCGAACATTTCGTATCAGGGCTTGTGGTGCATACCTTGCGGTTATCTCGAATACGATGAAGACGTGCGTAATGGTCTTGCCAGGGAAATCAAGGAAGAAACAGGCCTGGTAATCAAGCCAAAAGAGGTATTCGCCGTTTATTCCAATTTTCACAACCCCAGGCAGCATACCGTAGGAATCTGGTTTTTGGCGGATGTTGAGGGCGGTACGTTGGAAGCGGGAGACGATGCCAGTGAAATCGGCTGGTTTGAACTTGAGGCGCCGCCGCCACTTGCCTTTCCGACGGACAGGCTGGTCCTGAGTGACCTGCTGCACAAGATGAGGGATAACAAGGCCTGAACGAAATAATTTCATTTTGATAAAAACTGCTGGCTTGTTGCAGCGTCATTGGCTATAATAATATATGTTGCTTAAAAATTCTCGATTAAAGAAGGTTTGACATGGATGTAATGCTTATCGCGCTGATTGTTGCCATTATTGAAGGCGTGACGGAATTCCTGCCTGTTTCTTCTACAGGACACATGATAATTGCAGGCAACTTGCTTGGTTTTACGGGGTCTCTTGCCGATGTTTTCGACATATTCATACAATTAGGCGCAATTTTATCCGTTATCTTCCTATATAAAGAAAAATTTCGCCGTTTTTTTACTTCCGCAGGCTGGCGTGCCGACAAAGGACTGAGCGCATGGCATGTCTTGGCCGGCATTGTTCCCGTTATGGGAATTGCCTTTTTTGCGCATTCCGCGATTAAACAGTATCTTTTCTCGCCATTTACTGTAGCAATCGGTTTGTTTCTGGGAGCATTCCTGCTCTTGTATGCCGAAAAGAAGACTGAGAATATGGAGGAATATTTGCTGGACGACGTCGATAAGATTACGCTTCGCCAGGCAGCATTGGTCGGTGCCTTCCAAATCCTTTCACTTTGGCCGGGTTTTTCCCGTTCGGGTTCAACGATTGGCGGAGGTTTGCTGATTGGACTGACAAGACGCGCTGCTGCCGAATACTCGTTTATTGTCGCCGTACCGCTGATGTTCGCGGCCTGTCTGTATGACCTGCTGAAGAACATTTCCGAGCTCAGCGTCGGAGATTTGTACGTTCTGGCGTTAGGGTTCGTTGTCTCATTTGCGGTTGCCTATCTTTCAATTATCTGGTTCATCGGATTTTTAAACCGCTCCCGCTTGAGAAACTTCGCCTACTACCGTATTGCGTTGGCCTTCATCACTCTCTGGTACTTTTACCTTTAGTCGGACAAGCAGCAAAACTGTAAAAAATATACGATTTTTCAAAAATAGCTAAAAAGGGTATTGACAACCTTGCCGCCTTCTTATATACTAACCTATGTCACTAATGCAGTGCTGGCGTAGCTCAATCGGTAGAGCAACTGACTTGTAATCAGT
>JAAYIB010000091.1 GCA_012744295.1 Acholeplasmataceae bacterium | reverse complement strand
GTCGCTTGATTCGTTGCTGAAGGGTGCCGTGAACAGAAAGAGCGGCAGACATGACGCTTTAGGCAGGCCGATAGCGGAAAGCGGTTTTAACAGCACGGTGCCGCCCGAAATGTCTGCGGTTTTCCTGACGATTGACAGCAAGATGCAGCATGTACTGGAAAAAGGCCTTGACGACGCTCTTGTCAAGACCAAAGCCAAAAGCGCCTCCGTTATACTGATGAATCCCAACACGGGTGAAATTCTTGGCATGGCGAGCCGTCCCACTTACGATCCCAACAGGTTCGGCGATTACCCGCCCGACTACTTGCGTAACCGCGCAGTCTCGATAGTCTACGAACCGGGGTCGGTCTTTAAACCAATCGTCGGCCTCGCCGGCCTTTGTGAGAAGCTTGTGACTCCCGATACGCCATATTTTGACAGCGGTTACTTTCAGGTAGCCGACCGTACTATCCGCAACTGGGACAGGGAAGGTCTCGGGCCCATCACTTTTGCCGACGTCATCAAGTTCTCGGTCAATACGGGTATGGCGGATTTAGGAATGAAGCTCGGAGCCAAACGCATGATAGATTATGCCAAGAAGTTCGGATTCGGTACGGCAACAGGCATCGAGCTGCCCGGGGAAGAAGAGGGAATTTTATACGTTGCCGATGACATGCGGCAGCCTGATATCGCAACGATGGCAATCGGGCAAGGCATTGCGGTTACTCCTCTTCAAATGCTGACTGCGATAAGCGCAGTGGCCAACGGCGGCGAGCTTGTCAAGCCTTACATCATAAAAAAGGTTGTCGCGCCGGATGGGACCATTCTGCGGCAAGGTGAAAAATATGTTGTGCGCAGAGTCATGCCCGAGGATATTTCCGAACAAATGCGCGCCATGATGGAACAGGTAGTGGCCTCCGGAGGCGGAAAAGCAGCAAGAATCGACGGCTACCGCATTGCCGGCAAAACGGGCACCGCGGAAAAGCTTGCAGAACAGGGCGGTTACGCCGAAGGCGTCTACATTGCCTCCTTCGTCGGCTTTGTTCCTGCAGACAAACCTCAGTATGCACTGCTGATCATGCTTGATTCGCCAAGCGGGGCCTTTTATGGTTCGCAGGTGGCGGCTCCCGTTTTCAGAGATACTCTGCAGCAGATTTTAGCAGCGCAGGGGATTCAGCCCAGTATCACCGCCGGCTTGCCCTCGCTCGACACCTTGCCCAAGAAGGAAAAGTCTGAAGAAAAACCGAAGCCGGCCAAGGCCCTGCCGCAAATGCAGATCATGCCGGACGGCCGGGCCAAGCTTCCCGATTTTGCCGGCCTTAACCTGAGGCAGGTCGCGGAGCTCATTCAGCAGGGCAGGCTCGTCTTGATTCCTCACGGAGGAGGCACGGCGAAAAAACAGTCGGTTCCCGCGGGCACGATTCTTTCTCCCGGCGCGGCTGTGGAAGTCTGGTTTGAATAGCAGCGGCAAGGTGCCTGCGGCGTTGACAAAGACAAAGGTGAACGCTATAATCAAGCCATAGGGGTCATATGACTGACGGAAGTGGATAACCACATGGAGTATGACCGGTAACAAGCCGACCGTCTGGGCAGGAAAAGCCCGGATTGTCGGCTTTTCTTCTAAAATTTGAGGGCAGAACCCAAAATAAGGAGGATTCTTATGCTAACGGATATTGAAATCGCCCAGGAAGCGAAAATGCTTCCTATTGCCGAAGTGGCGGCAAAGCTTGGTATAGGCGAGCAGGACATTGAAATGTACGGACGTTACAAGGCCAAGCTTTCGATGAACCTGATCCGCAGCCTCGAAAAGGAAAAAGCAGGCAAGCTGGTGCTGGTTACGGCCATTACGCCGACGCCGGCAGGCGAAGGCAAGTCAACGACTACGGTAGGCCTCGCTCAGGGTCTTGCAAAAATCGGTAAAGACGTAATCGTGGCACTGCGGGAGCCTTCCCTCGGACCCTGCATGGGCGTCAAGGGCGGAGCAGCGGGCGGCGGCTATTCTCAGGTCGTGCCGATGGAAGACATAAACCTGCATTTCACCGGAGATTTCCATGCCATTACTTCGGCGCATATGCTGCTTGCGGCCATGCTCGACAATCACATCCAACAAGGAAACATACTGAACATAGACCCGCGCAGAATAGTCTGGAAACGCGTTGTTGACATGAATGACCGCGAACTGCGCAGCATAGTAGTAGGACTTGGCGGCAAGGCTCACGGAGTGCCGCGCCAGGACGGCTTTGACATAACGGTGGCTTCCGAGGTCATGGCGATTCTCTGTCTCGCGGACAGTTTGAAGGACTTGAAGGAGAGACTGGCAAAAATAATCGTCGCCTACAGCTATGCCGGCGAGGCGATAACGGCAGGCATGCTGAAGGCCCAAGGAGCAATGGCCGCTCTTTTGAGAGATGCCGTCAAGCCGAACCTGGTGCAAACCATCGAAAACGTGCCGGCAATAATTCACGGGGGACCCTTCGCCAATATCGCTCACGGCTGCAACAGCGTGATGGCGACAAAAACTGCGATGAAGCTGGCTGAATATACGATTACGGAGGCTGGTTTCGGCGCAGACCTGGGCGCGGAGAAGTTTTTTGACATCAAATGCCGATACGCCGGCTTGAAACCGGATGCCGTAGTGCTCGTGGCCACGGTTCGGGCTTTGAAGATGCACGGCGGCGCAGCAAAATCGTCGCTGGCAGTGCCTGACACGGCCGCGGTGAGAAAAGGCCTTGTCAATCTGGAGAAACACATCGAAAATATAAAGAAATACAATGTGCCGCTGGTTGTGGCCATCAATATCTTTGCACAGGATACTGAAGAAGAACTCGAGGCTATTCGCAGTCACTGTGCCGGCTGCGGCGTCAATGTCGCCCTTTCCGATGTCTTTGCCAAAGGCGGGGAAGGCGGCAGGTCGCTGGCGGAGGAAGTGGTCGTGCTTGCCGAATCGGGTTGTGCCGATTTCCGACCTCTTTACGGCAGCGAAATGAAGCTCTCTGACAAAATCAAAAAAATAGCACAGGAAATTTACGGCGCTGCCGACGTGGCTTTTGCCAATGAGGCGGAAAGCGCTCTTAAGCAATTTGAAGAGCTTGGTTACGGCCATCTTCCTGTTTGCATGGCAAAAACGCAATATTCGCTTTCAGATGACCCGACATTGCTGGGCAGGCCCGAAGGATTTACCATGACGGTGAAGAACGCTCGGATTTCTGCAGGCGCAGGCTTTGTCGTAGTGCTGACCGGGGATATTATGACGATGCCCGGATTGCCGAAGGTGCCGGCTGCGGAAAGAATCGACGTCACCGACGAGGGCGTCATCAGCGGGCTATTTTGAGGAACGGAGCAGACTGCATGGACACTTTGCTGATGAAAGGCAAGCCGGTTGCAGATGCGGCCAGGCAGGAAATAGCCGCTAAAATCGAGCGGGCAGGAAAAGCGGGGCGGCAGGTCACGCTGGCAATAGTCACCGTCGGTGACGACAGCGCCTCGCATGTTTATAAGGAACGACTGTGCAAGACGGCCGAAGGGCTCGGCGTTACCGTCCGGACGGTGGGGCTGGCCGGAAATGCGGCGCAGCAAGAAGTAGAAGAAACAATCAAAAGTCTGAATGCGGACAGCGCGGTAACGGGCATCCTGC
>JAAYIB010000011.1 GCA_012744295.1 Acholeplasmataceae bacterium | reverse complement strand
TAATTGCATTATTGACCACTGCCCTGCTGGCGAGACAAGTTCTGGCCCGAGGGGCGGCGACTGTGATCCCCGTCCTCTCCCTAAACTACGTGCTGAATATTTGGGACAATTATCACGGAGGCGCAAAGCGCCTCAGCGCTGTGCTGGCAAGTGCCACCTGGCAGTTGGCGCTTGCGGTTGCCTTGTCGCTGATTGGCGCCTCCTTTGTCGGGGCTATTCTCGGTGATATAAGGTTCATGTTGGAGATCGATATTTACAAAGGAGTAAAGCTCACCTTTATCCTGCCTATTTTGTTGATGTTTGTTCTTTGCATCAGAAGATACTCTCTATTTGAGGGTGATGACGAGAATAAAAATGTTTTGATGCGCCTGGAAAGCATTCTGTCCAGGCCACTTACGCTCAAGGTTCTTTTTGCGGCTGCTGTGCTCGGCTTCATAGCATGGGTTTTCATCGGTCGCTCCGGCCATACGGCAGGAGTGCCCGTTCCGGATATTGAAATAAAATTGAGGTTGTTTTTAGAAGAAGTCATGTACGCGCGACCGAGGGAAAAAGAGTTCCTGGTCGGACATCCGGCGTTTTACCTTGCGGCTTTTGCCGTTTACAACAAATTCCCACGCCTGATATCCGTTGCCTTTATACTGGGAGCGGTAATTGGTCAGGGTTCGCTTGTTCAAACTTTTGCGCATATGAGAACGCCCATCATCATGTCCTATGTCAGGGCGCTTGACGGGCTCGCTTTGGGCGCCGCGATGGGCATTTGCGCGCTTACGGTATTCGCACTGTTTTATCCGTATCTTGAAACCCTGAAAAGGAGATACCTGAAGCATGAGTAAGATCTTGATTTCCGGTTATTACGGATTTTCCAATGCCGGCGACGAAGCCATGCTTACAGCAATTATCAAAGCCTTGCGCGAAAAGGCCGGTGACGTCGAAATAACAGTATTGTCGGGAAAACCGGAAATCACTGCCACAAAACACGAGGTCGCTTCTGTTCATCGCTTCAACTGCTTTGGCGTTCTTTTAGCTATGCTTTCAACCGATTTGCTTTTGTCCGGCGGAGGCAGTCTGCTGCAGGACGTGACAAGCAAGCGCAGCTTGCTTTATTATCTAAGCATCCTGCTTCTGGCAAAGCTTCTTGGTAAAAGAACGATGTTGTACGCTCAGGGCATCGGCCCGATCAATTCACCTCTCGCCAGGCGTGTTACGAGCTGGGTATGCAAAAAGTCCGATCTGATTACCGTTCGTGACGACGGCTCCTATGAAGAGTTGAAGGAAATGGGCATCTCCTCTGAGAAAATCATTGTTACGGCTGATGCCGTCTTTTCTTTGAAGACGGAAACGAAAGATGCCGGCAGCAGAATTTTGTCAGCAAAAGGACTGACACCCGAACAGCCATTGATTGGCATCGCCTTAAGAAACTGGACAGGTGCAGAAAGGTTCAGAAGCGTTTTTGCGGCAGCCGCAATCCGGTTAAGCAGTGCTTACAATGCGAACATTGTCTTTTTGCCTATGCAATTTCCGGAGGATACGCGCATCGCAGAAGAAGTGGCTGCGCAGATGGCGGGACAAAGTCAAGCCGTGGTTTTGAAAGAAGGTTATTCAACTGAGGAATATCTGTCGATTATTGCCAACCTCGACCTTCTCATCGGTATGCGGCTGCATGCTCTTGTCTTTGCGGCACTGGAGGGAGTACCCTTTCTTGCAGTATCCTATGATCCCAAGGTCGACCGCTTTGTAAAAGGCATGGAGGGATTGATCGCGGGAAGTATTGCCGGCATTACGGGTGATGATATAGTCGACTGTGCCGAAAAGCTTTGGCAGCAGATTCCTGAAAAACAGAACCGGAAGATAAACGAATTACGGAAAGAAGCCAGGCTGAACGCAGAGCGGGCAGTCGGCCTGACAGCCGAATAAAAGAGAGGAGGCACAACCTTGCTTTTAATGACCGGAGTAAGCAAAACATACCGCAACGGCTCTGTTGCACTGCGAAATATCGACCTGCACATAAAACCGGGAGAATTCGTTTTCGTTGTAGGGCCGAGCGGCGCCGGCAAATCAACCTTCATCAAGATGCTTTTTAAAGAAGTCGCTCCGACGACTGGGAAAATTTATGTTGACGGCGTCGACGTATTGGCTTTGACGGAAAAGGAAGTACCCTTTCTGCGCAGGCAGCTGGGCATAATATTTCAGGATTATCGCCTGCTTCCGGACAGGACTGTTTATGACAACGTGGCTTTTGCCATGCAGGTAATAGAAGCACCGCCCCTAAAAACACGCAGGCGCGTTATGACGGTTTTGGAGCTGGTGGGCTTGAAAAATCGCGCCAACGCTTACCCGGGGGAGCTTTCCGGCGGGGAGCAGCAAAGAATTGCGATCGCCCGAGCCATTGTCAACGATCCAATACTGGTTATTGCCGACGAGCCGACAGGAAATCTTGACCCGGAAACAAGCATGGAGATTATGCGCATTTTCACAGGCATCAATGAGAGCGGTACGACGATTGTGATGGCAACCCATGACAGAGAAATTGTCAACTTCATGGGCAAGCGGGTAATCGCCATTGAAAACGGGTTAATTGTTCGTGACGATGCCAAGGGAGTTTACGGCTATGAGTCTTAGCACTAAGGAATATTTTGTAAAGGAAACTGTAAAATCTATCAGAAGAAACCAATTGATGAGTCTGGCCTCTGTTTCAACAGTAGCGTTGTCACTGCTTGTTCTTGGGTTTTTCATGGTTATGGTTTTTAATACGAATCACATAGCCAAATACCTTGAGACACAGGTGCAGATTTCGGTTTATATGAGTGACGAATCGAGCGAGGAAACACTGGCCGCTACCGAAAAGACACTCAGGGAGCTGCCGGGAGTCACGTCCGTGAAGGCGATTACGAAGGAGCAGGCGCTGGAACGCTTTAAGGAAAGGCTGGGCGATCAGTCAGGCCTTTTGTCTTCGATTGGCGATGAGAACCCCTTCCCGTATTCATTTGAAGTTCATGTTGACAAGCCTGAGAGAATAGCGGAACTTGCACCGAAGATTGATGAGCTTGAATCTGTTGAAACAGCAAAGTTCGGGCAGGAAGTAGTCGAAAACATCTTCAGGCTTACAAAAATTATGCGCGTGGGCGGAGTCTTGCTGGTATTGCTTTTAGCGATGGCAACACTGTTTATAATTGTCAACACGATTCGCATAACGGTTTTCGCCCGCAGAAGAGAAGTTACGATCATGAAATACGTGGGCGCCACCGATTGGTTCATACGTTGGCCCTTCCTGCTGGAAGGAATGTTCCTTGGCTTTACAGGAGCATTGGTGGCAGCCTTTATCATATCTCAGGCTTATGGGGCGATTTTGAGCAGCGTGCACTCCACCTTGGCGTTTTTCCCGCTGTTGCCGTCGTGGCCACTGCTGTTGTACATAAATGTCAGCCTGTTGGTTATAGGTACTGGGATCGGAGCAGCCGGAAGCACCATTTCCCTGAGGAAGTTTTTAAAAGTCTGATTCTTGGAGGCGTCTATGTCGATGAAGTCAATTGCAGCTCTTTTTTTGACCGTTACGATTTTCCTCAATTTCGTTGTGCCTGCAGGTGCTGCTTCCATTCAGGAACAGCAGGCCGAATTGCAAACCATTCAGGAAAAGCTCCATACAAAGGAAGCAGAACGGGAAAACGCCAAGAGGGAAGTGGCGTCTGCTACAGATAAATTAATGGAGGCTCAGTCACAGCTGAGCGTCGCACAGAGCGAACTTGCAGTGGTCGAGGAAGAGCGAAACGGGCTAGAAAATCAAGTTGATGCGAACAGAGAGGCTATTGAGAAAAAGAAGGAACAGTTCAAACAACGGCTTGGCGTTTATAAGAACCGCCTAAAGGATATTTATATAAACGGGCAGATCAGCTATCTTGACGTCTTGCTCGGGGCAAAGGATTTTTCAGATTTCTCATCACGCATGTACCTGCTTAAGCGCATTATTGCGAATGACGTTTCTTTGCTCGACGAGTTGAAGAAAAAGCAGGCGGAGCTGGAAGAGAACCAGCAGCTTTTGGAAATGTACGCGGCGAAGATGCGTACGGTTGTCACAGAGGTTTCCTCCCGTCAGCAGGTTGTTGCCAGAAGGACTTATGAACGCGAAGTCGCCTATAACGAAGCAGTAGCCGAGCAGGAACGACTTGACCGCGAATACGAGGAATTGATGGCAACTTCCGAGCGTATTACGAATATGATCCGAAACCTGGAAAGCGGCGGGCAGATTTCTGCCGACAATCGAGGCAGCGGCAGTTTTGTCTGGCCGATTTACGGTCAGATAACATCTAACTTTGGCTGGCGCATCCACCCTGTATTCGGTACAGAGAAGTTTCATTCCGGGCTTGACATAGCTGCCGACTACGGAGACCCTATTCTGGCGGCGAACTCCGGTACTGTAATCTTTTCCGGCTGGATGGAGGGCTATGGCTACGCTGTCATGATAGATCATGGCGGAGGCATAGTAACCTTGTACGCACACAACAACAGTCTGAATGTTTATGAGGGACAGCATTTGGAAAAAGGTCAGACAATCGCGGCGGCAGGCAGCACAGGATATTCCACAGGTCCGCATTGCCATTTTGAAGTCCGCCTCCATGGCGAGGTCGTAAATCCATTGGATTATTTGCCGTAAAATTTGGGGAGGCTAAGGAATGCTGAAAAAAAGGATTAACATACTGACGCTTCTTCTTGTCTCGGCTTTTTCCTGCGCCATAACAATCGGCGGGATTGCATATGGTTTGCATGCCGCCACTGGCAATCTGCCCGAGGCCGTGAAGTTTTTTCGAGCGCTTTACCTGGTACGCAACAATTTCGTTGAACCGGCGGATAACGTTCAACTTTACCGGGGAGCAATCAAGGGAATGGTCAATGCCTTGGGAGATCCGTATTCGGTTTACCTCGATGAAGAAAACTTTTCGTCTTTAATGACGAACACCGAGGGCTACTTCGGCGGCATCGGCATCGTCATAGGAATGAAGGATGATGACTTTGTCGTCATTGCACCGTTAAAAGGTACACCGGGAGAACGAGCCGGCATCAAGAGCGGTGACAGCATCATCTCCATTGACGGCAAGAAAACAGCCGGGCAGACGTTAACCGAGGTCGTCGCGCAAATACGGGGACCCGAGGGAACAGATGTCGAGCTTGAAATCGGGAGCTCCACGAAGGAAGTAAAGATAGTAAGGGTTGTGCGCTCTAACATAAAGCTGGAAACTGTTGCCGGCGAAATAAGGGAAAAGAAGATAGGCTATATCAGAATCGGCATGTTTAATGAAAATACTGCTTCCGACTTTAGCAAAAAGTATCAGGAATTGGAAAACCTGGGAATGGAAGCTTTGGTGCTTGACCTGCGCGATAACCCGGGAGGTCTTTTGAGCGAAAGCGTAAAAGTTGCAGAGCTGATGGTTCCAAAGGGGCCGATTGTTTCAGTAACCGAGCGAAGCGGCAAGAGCGTTACGGAATATTCCAACCTGCAAAAGACAAAATACCCGATTGCAGTTTTGGTTAATCAAGGAACGGCGAGCGCCGCTGAAATTGTGGCGGGGGCCCTGCAGGACACGCGGTCGGGGAAATTATTCGGCGCGAAAACTTTTGGCAAGGGCTCGGTCCAATCCGTCAGTGCGCTTGATAAACAAACCGGATTAAAGCTGACGGTGGCGCACTATCAAACGCCGAACGGACGCAAGATTAACGGTGTAGGTCTTGAACCGGACGTTTCTGTTGAAACAGACGACGTAAAGATAATCCCTGCAGCAATTGCTTATCTCGAGCAGCAAATAAAAGACAACTGATCCTACAAGGCACCCGTAGCCACGGGTGCCTTTGCTTGTTGCCGGTATAGGAAATACAAAAGAAAAATGCTATAATAAATCGCAATTGGAGAAAATTATTTGGAGAGCATCATGGAATTTAAAATTAACGCACCTTTCGAACCTGCCGGAGACCAACCAGAAGCAATAGCAAAACTTACGGATGGAATTGAAGCAGGAGCAAGAACACAGGTTCTGGTCGGAGCAACGGGTACAGGCAAAACCTATACAATAGCACAAGTCATTAACAAGGTCAGAAAGCCTACCCTGGTCATCGCTCATAACAAAACCTTGGCGGCACAGCTTGCAAGCGAGTTGAAGTCTTTTTTTCCTGAAAATGCGGTTGAATATTTCGTTTCATATTATGATTACTATCAACCGGAGGCTTATATACCCCAGACAGATACCTACATCGAAAAGGACGCCTCTATCAATGACGAGATTGACAAATTGCGCCACTCGGCAACAAGCGCCTTGTTTGAGAGACGCGACGTAATCATCGTTGCAAGTGTTTCCTGCATTTACGGCCTGGGTGCCCCTCAGGATTATTACGATATGGTGCTTTCGCTGCGTGTGGGCCAGAGCATTGACCGGCAGCAGATTCTGAAAAAACTTGTAGAAATTCAGTACACTCGTAACGACGTTGCCTTCCAACGCGGGACTTTTCGGGTGAGAGGCGACATTATAGAGGTAATACCGGCAGGTTATAATGAAAAGGCCATTCGCGTAGAAATGTTTGATGATGAAGTGGAAGCCTTGATGGAGGCTGACATCTTAACGGGCGAAATCCTGGCACGAAGAACCCATGTGGCAATTTTCCCTGCATCACACTATGTCACTTCGAGAGAAAATCTGGAAAGGGCAATGGTCGACATAAGACATGAGCTGAAGGAACGGCTGGCGGAGCTTATGGCAGCCAATAAGCTTCTCGAGGCTCAAAGGCTTGAGCAGCGGACCAATTACGATCTCGAGATGATGAGCGAAATGGGGTATTGCTCCGGAATTGAGAACTATTCAAGACATCTTGCCCAGCGCAAGGCGGGTGAGCCGCCGTTTACCCTGGTCAGTTATTTTCCGGATGATTTTCTGCTGGTCATCGACGAGTCGCACGTGACGCTGCCGCAGATCCGGGCAATGTATGCCGGAGACCGCTCACGCAAGGCAATGTTAGTCGACTTCGGTTTCCGGCTGCCTTCGGCTTATGACAACCGGCCTCTGACCTTTGAAGAATTTCAGCAGCAACGCGGACAGGCGGTATATGTTTCTGCAACCCCAGGCAAATATGAAATGGAAGAAGCCAAAGTCGTCGTAGAACAAATAATAAGACCGACCGGCCTGCTTGATCCTGTAGTCGAAATAAAACCGATCAAGGGGCAGATTGACGATTTGCTCGGAGAAATAAACAAGGTTGCCGGGCGCAATGAAAGAATCCTTGTTACTACCCTGACAAAGAGAATGGCTGAGGATCTGACCGAGTATCTGAAAAAGGCGGGAGTGCGTGTCCGCTATCTGCACTCGGAAATCGCGACAATTGAACGCGCGGAAATTATTCATTCGCTGCGCGCTGGCCAGTTCGATGTTCTGGTAGGCATAAATCTCCTGCGCGAGGGTCTTGACCTGCCCGAGGTTTCACTGGTGGCAATACTTGACGCAGACAAGGAGGGTTTTTTGCGTTCCGACACCTCGATGATTCAAACAATCGGACGCGCGGCCCGCAATGTTCACGGTCGCGTCATTATGTACGCCGACCGCATAACCGATTCGATGCGCCGCGCTATTGATGAGACAAACCGACGCAGGGCGAAGCAAGATGCTCACAACAAAAAGCACGGAATCACGCCAAAAACCGTAGAAAAGCAGGTGCGTGAACTAATTAAGCTTACCAAGGTCGACGATGAAACAAATTATAAGGATTTCTCTGTGCAGAATATCAAAAAGCAGCCACAGACCGCACTGGCCAAAATGGCGAAGGAACTTGAGAAAAAAATGTCGGCAGCGGCCAAGGAACTGGATTTTGAAAAAGCAGCCGAATACAGGGATCGTTTGATTATTGTCAAGGGTGAGCTTGGGCAGAAATTAACAACCAAAAACAATAGGAGAAAATAGATGAAGGATAAATTGGTCGTAAAGGGAGCACGGCAGCACAATTTAAAAAACATCACGGTGGAAATTCCCCGTAACCAATTGGTAGTGATTACGGGACTATCAGGTTCCGGCAAATCCTCTCTTGCTTTTGACACCATTTATGCCGAAGGCCAAAGGAGATATGTTGAAAGCTTGTCGGCATACGCGCGCCAGTTTCTCGGCCAGATGGACAAGCCGGATGTTGATTACATAGAGGGCCTTTCACCTGCCATCTCGATTGATCAAAAAACAACAAGCCATAATCCGCGGTCGACGGTTGGAACCGTAACGGAAATCTATGACTATATGCGTCTGCTTTTTGCCCGTGCCGGCCTTCCGCACTGTCCCAAATGCGGCAAGGCGATTGAACGGCAAACTGTTGAGCAGATTGTGGACAAGGTCCTGGAATTGGAGGAAGGCACGAGATTCCTCGTGCTTGCGCCAATTGTCAGGGGACGCAAAGGCGAACACCAGAAAATTATTGACAACCTCAGAAAGGCCGGCTACGTGCGTGTCCGTGTCAATGGTGAAATTCGCACGCTTGACGAAGACATAGTCCTTGATAAAAAGAAGAAACACGAAATTGCAGTTGTTGTCGATCGCCTGGCAGTCAGAAAGAGCATTGTCCAACGCTTGTCGGATTCGGTGGAAACGGCACTGGGACTTGCTGACGGGATTGTCGAAATCCTTGCTGGCAATGACCAAACGCTGATTTTCAGCGAACATTTTGCTTGTCCGGACTGCGAGATAAATCTTCCGGAAATTGAGCCAAGATTATTTTCCTTTAACAATCCTTACGGTGCCTGTCCTGTCTGTACGGGGCTTGGCAATAAACTTGAGCTTGATTTGCGGCTTGTCGTTCCTGACGAGTCAAAAACCTTTGCCCAGGGAGCAATTGCTGCCGTAAGCAGCAACTTGAACTCCTATTTCATGAAGCAACTGACGGCGGTTTTGGAAAAATACGGCTATAACCTTGATACGCCCTGGAGCATGTTGACCGAAGATGTGCGGGAATTGCTGCTGAGCGGCAGCAAGGATCAGAAATTTGCCTTCCTTTATGAAAACCTTCAGGGAGAAGTGCGGCGACACGAAACAGCCTTCGAGGGAATTTTCCCTCTGCTGCAGCGGCGTTATCGGGAAGCAATGTCAGAAAGCATGAGGGTTGACATTGAAAGCTTTATGACAAGTACGCCCTGTTCCGCATGCGGCGGCAAAAGGCTGAGACCTGAGGCCCTGGCGGTCCTGATTGGTGACAAAAACATCTGCGAGGTTACAGCCTTGACTGTCAGAAGTGCAATAAGGTTTTTTGACGAGCTTGAGCTGACAGAAAGGCAGAGCATCATTGCCCGTCAAATTCTGAAAGAAATACTTGCCAGGCTGCATTTTCTTAACAATGTCGGATTGGAATATCTCACGCTCGACAGAGCTGCCGGCAGCCTGTCCGGAGGCGAGGCGCAGCGAATCCGGCTCGCGACGCAGATCGGCTCCGGCCTCGTCGGAGTACTTTATATTCTTGACGAGCCGAGCATCGGCCTGCATCAACGAGACAACGGTAAGCTGCTTGAAACCTTAAAGCATTTGCGCGACCTCGGCAACACGCTGATAGTCGTGGAGCATGACGAAGAAACGATGTACGCTGCCGATCAAATCATTGACATAGGACCGGGCGCAGGAGAAAAGGGCGGTCAGGTTGTTGCACAGGGGACGGTGGAACAAATCAAGAAGTCGCCGAAATCAATCACCGGTCAGTATTTAAGCGGAAAGAAGCAAATACCTATTCCTCGGGAGCGACGGAAGGGCAGTGGCTTATTCCTTAAGGTAAGGGGCGCCGGTGCCAATAACCTGAAGAACATCGACGTGGATTTTCCGCTCGGCGTGCTGAACGTCGTTACAGGAGTATCGGGTTCCGGCAAAAGCACCCTGATTAATGACATCCTCTATAAATTTCTGGCGGCCCGCCTGCACGGGGCAAGACTGCAGCCGGCATGCCACAGGACCATTGAAGGCTTGGAATATGTAGACAAGGTTATCAATATCGACCAGTCTCCGATTGGCCGCACGCCTCGTTCCAATCCCGCAACCTATACCGGCGTGTTCGACCATATCCGTGAGCTTTTCAGCAGCAGCAACGAAGCGAAAATGCGTGGTTACAAGCCCGGCAGATTCAGCTTCAACGTCAAGGGAGGAAGATGCGAGGCTTGCCGGGGTGACGGCATGAACAAAATTGAAATGCATTTCCTGCCGGATGTTTATGTCCCTTGCGAGGTTTGCGGCGGCTCGCGTTACAACAGGGAAACTTTGGAAGTTCACTATAAGGGTAAAAACATAGCACAGGTGCTTGCTATGACAGTGGACGATGCCTGCGAGTTTTTCAAGAATCTGCCGCGTATTCATAGAAAGCTGGCGGTTCTTAAAGACGTAGGACTGGGCTACATTCAGCTGGGCCAGGCTGCGACAACGCTCTCGGGGGGGGAAGCGCAGAGGGTAAAACTCGCGACAGAGCTCGCGCGCCGCAGTACGGGCAAGACCGTGTATATCCTCGACGAGCCGACGACCGGGCTGCATACGGCGGACGTACACAAGCTGCTTGACGTCCTGCAGTGCTTGGTGGCAGCCGGGGATACGGTAATCGTAATCGAACATAATCTTGATGTCATTAAGACGGCGGATTACATAATCGACCTCGGACCGGAAGGCGGCGACAAGGGCGGAAGGCTGATTGCCAAGGGTACGCCTGAAGAAGTGGCTGAAAGCAAGGTTTCCTATACGGCAATCTACATTAAACGAATTTTGGCGGCGGCCACCGCCGGCAGGTGAAGAAAATGACCGATAAAATTTTAAAAGCCCTGGCAGTATTGCCGGATCGACCGGGTGTTTATCTCATGCGTGACGAAAAGGGTAAAATCATTTACGTCGGCAAAGCGGTCATACTTAAAAACAGGGTACGGAGTTATTTTCGGGAGTCCGCCGCGCATGCCCCGAAGGTCAGGGCACTTGTCTCCAAGGTGCGTGACCTTGAAACAATTGTTACGGACAACGAACTGGAAGCTTTGATCCTCGAATGCAATCTCATCAAGGAACACCGCCCACGTTACAATATCAGTCTTAAGGACGATAAAAGCTATCCTTACCTAAAGGTGACACTGCAGGAAGATTTCCCCAGAATTTACGTAACAAGACGCGTTTTGCGTGACGGCGCGAAGTACTACGGACCTTTTGCCGATGCCGGAGCGCTGCACTCATCCGTCAAGCTTGTCGGTGAAATGTTTCCCCTGCGCAATTGCCGGAAAATGAACACGACAAGACCTTGCCTCCAGTACCACATCAAGCGTTGTCTTGCCCCTTGCGCCGGGTTTGTTTCTCCCAAGGATTACGGAGAAATGATCAAGTCCGTCCTTATGTTGCTGGAAGGCCGTACCGGCAAGTTGCTGCAAGAACTAAAGAAAAGAATGAACGCAGCGTCCGAAGCCTATGAATTTGAGGAAGCCGCCCGACTGCGTGACCAACTGCAAGCTGTCAGAAGGCTGAATGAACAGCAGAAGGCCGTAACGGCGGGAGGCGACCAGGATGCGGTCGCTCTTGCGCGCGATGCAACAGGGGTTTGTCTGCAAATATTTTTTGTGCGTCAGGGAAAGCTTGTGGGTAGGGACAACTTCTTTGTCGGTAACGAGAATGATGAAAACGACAGGGAAATAATTACAGCCTTTTTGAAGCAGTATTACCTCGACGCCACCTTTATTCCCCAGGAGATAATTGTGCCCGAACTGCCTGAAGAGGAAGAACGAAAACTTATGACTCGTTGGCTGTCGGACAAGGCACGAAAAAAAGTGAAGCTTGTTAAACCCTTAAGGGGCCTGAAGCAGGAACTTTTAAAGCTCGCTGCGGACAATGCCGGGAAAAATTTAGACGAGCGACTGCGCAAAGGTCAAATAAAACTGAAGACAGAGGAAGAGGCATTAAGCGATCTTGCCCGGTACCTGCGGCTGTCTGCACTGCCTGACAGGATTGAATGTTTTGACATTTCACATGTGCAGGGCAGCGAAACGGTTGCTTCAATGGTGGTGTTTCGTCAAGGCAAACCGAGCAAGAGGGACTACAGAAAGTATAAATTGCGCACAACCGAAGGCAAACCGGACGATTTCAAATCGATGCAGGAGGTTGTTTACAGGCGTTACGTGAAGCTCGAGGACCTGCCCGGCCTGATAATTATCGATGGCGGCAAGGGGCAGTTGTCTGCGGCACTTGAGGTCATCAGAGGCCTCGGTCTGCATGAGGTGCCTGTGATTGGTCTGGCGAAAAGAGAGGAAGAGATTTTTCGGGAAAATGTTTCCGAGAGCCTTTTGCTGCAAAAGGATTCGGAGGCCCTGAAGCTTATTCAAAGGATAAGGGATGAAGCCCATCGTTTTGCCATTAGCTATCACCGCAAGCTTCGAGGCAAAAGAAACCTTATTTCTGTCCTCGACCACATCGAAGGCGTAGGACCTAAACGCCGGCAGGCCCTCTGGAAGAAGTTTGGCACGCTCGAAGCCATGAAGGATGCTGACGAGGAACAACTTGCTGCCGCAGAAGGCATGAACAAAGAAGTAGCGAAGAGGGTTTACAACTTTTTCCGTGTTGATTTGCCCGATAGACAGAAAGTTATTTTGTAATAGTAATTAATTGCTAATCTCTTTGCCCTATGCTATAATTACCACGAAGTTCTACAAAAGGAGTTGACCTTATGGAGAAATGGACTTGTGTTGTATGTGGTTATGTTTATGATGAGGCAGCCGGAGATCCTGACAGCGGTATTGCTCCGGGCACAAAGTTCGAGGATATCCCCGAAGACTGGGTTTGCCCCGTTTGCGGTGTATCTAAGGACCAATTTGAGAAAGCTTGATTTTTGAGAGGGATGTTCCGCTGACGGGGCATCCTTTCTTCTATATAATGGGACGCGGGAGGCACTATGTGCGGATTTTTATTAAGGACACTCCTACTTGGGCTTTTTGTGTTTTTCTTGCTTGAAGTGACGCCGGCTGTTTCCGTTGTCACTTTTGGCGGACAAATTTTGGGGAGCACTATTGTTGCCGTTTTGGCAGCATTTTTTCATACGATTGCCGAAAAATGGCTGCAGCGCAAGCTTGCCCGTATTTCTTTCAATTCAGCATTGACGGCTCTTGCCGCTGTTCTTACTGCGGCGTTTCTGCCGGGATACCGTGTTCTGGACATTACGGGAGCAACTTTTGTCCTGCTGCAGATTTGCATGGCATCTGCCCTGGCGGGAGCTTTGATTAAAGACCGATAAAAGAGGAGATAAAATTTTGGGTATTAAATTGATTGCCAGCGACATGGACGGTACGCTGCTAAATGACGACGGTGCGCTGACTGCCCGCAGCATAAGCGCAATTCACGCTGCTGTGAGAGCGGGTGTGGTTTTTACAATTGCAACGGGCAGAATGTACTGCTCGGTGGAGCCGTTTGCGGTCCAATTAGGGCTTGACGTGCCTTTGATTACTTATAACGGCGCCTTGGTCAAGGAAGCCTTGTCCAAGGAGGTGCTGCTTGACTTGCCGCTGGAGGAAGCAACGGCTGCGGGCGTCCTGAATTTTTGCCGCAGAAAAGGTTACTACGTTCAGGCCTATGTTAATGACACCTTGCTCGTGCAGGAACCAAACAGCTTCGCAAAAATGTATGCCGCCTTTGCCGGGGTTGATTACGTAGCTATGGGCGAAGCCTTTTTCAAGCTGGGTAAAGCCCCGCACAAGCTTTTAATGATGACGGAGCCCGGCAGACATGATGAAATCAAGCAGGAAGTGACGGCAGAGTTTGGCGACAGGGTGCATTTAACAAATTCCTTCAATGATTTTCTGGAAATCATCAATCCCCACGTCAGCAAGTGGAACGCGATTGAAACCCTGGCGCGGCAGCGAAACATCCTGCCATCTGAGATTATGTGTATTGGTGATTCCAACAACGACTTTGAAATGGTTGCCAATGCGGGGATAGGCGTTGCCGTGGCTAATGCCAATGACAGGATCAGGGAAGCAGCCAAGCTGGTAACTGCGGCTAACAATGAGGATGGTGTAGCACTGGCTATAGAAAATGTTTTGACACAACAAATTAAGGTTGAAGAGTAAAGAGCACAAGTACAGAAAATTTGCCGATAACCGGAGCAATCGCTCCGGTTATTCTTTTGCAGCAAGGTTAACCGTTGGACCAAACGTGGTTGACGGTGATTGCCGGCAGTGCTATAATCTAATCGTTAACTTAAATATAAAAATGGTTTACGGAGGCGCTTTTAATGATAATTGAGTACGCGGAAAAAGTCCTGAAGGGCGGAGAAATAACCAGGAACGAAGCTATTGAACTGATAAATGTACCAGACCAGGATACGATGCTGCTTTTAGCAATGGCAGACAGAATCAGACAAAGATTTAACGGAGACGAGGTTGATGTCTGTGCTATTGTCAATGCCAGGAGCGGACGCTGCCCCGAAAATTGCAAATTCTGCGCACAGTCAGTACATCATAATACTGGTGTTCAGGAATATCCTCTTCTATCAGCAGATGAGCTTGTTTCAGCGGCTAAAAAAGCCAAAGATGCTGGTGCTGTCCGCTTTTCTATCGTTACCAGCGGCCGTGGTCAAAGCAAAGCAGATGATTTTGAAAATATACTGGAAGCTTTGCGTAAAATAAGGGAAGAAGTAGGCATTGAAGTTTGCACCTCGCTTGGCATTCTGACTCTGGAACAGGCATTAGAGCTAAAGGCAGCTGGCGTTACACGTTACCATGCGAATATTGAAACTGCTCCAAGCCATTTCCCGGATGTTTGCAGCACCCATACTTATGAAGATAAAATGTCAACCATTCAAGCGGCGAAAGATGCTGGCATCAGAGTATGCTCAGGAGGAATTTTAGGTTTGAACGAAACTCCGGAACAGCGTGTTGAGATGGCTTTTGAACTGAAGCGCTTGCAAATAGACTCAGTCCCTTTAAATTTGCTTAATCAGATACCTGGAACACCTTTTGCTGATAACAAAAGCTTGACAGCTTTGGAAATCTTGCGTGCCTTCGCTGTTTTTCGCTTCATTTTGCCACGGGCTCTTATTCGTACTGCCGGTGGGCGTGAGGTTAACCTTCGTGATTTACAGGCTTTGGCTTTAAACGGCGGTATGAACGGCATTATGGTGGGAGGATATTTAACGACTGGCGGACGCAGACCGGAAGATGATAAGGTTATGTTGGAAGACTTGGGACGGCCAGCTACAAAGGCGCAGATATAGATTTAGACAGGAGGAAAAGGTGATGCTATTCAGTGTAAAGATGCGTGCCGCAAAAGGCGGAGCCCATGAAAATGGCGGGCGGCACATTTCTGGTGCTGAGCGCATTTTGAATGATAAGGGCTTGGAAAAAACCGTCCTGGACATGCTAGACAGGGCGCGGAACCACCAAAGAGGCCAAGCGGATTTTATCAGCATTAAAGTAGAAGAAGTGCAGAAGAAAGACATCGTTTATAAGCCGCTGCTGACAATGGAGAGTTTTGAGGCTAAAAATGTTGTCGAGGGCCATGCGGCTGCTTTGCAAGAACTAGAAAATGCCGGAGTAGCTAGAGCAGCTGCTCAAAAAGGTATGGAGGCCCTTTTGGACTTGTCTGATAGCTTGAGAGGAGCTATGCTTTTTGACGCTGCCAGCGGCGAGCGATTAGATGGTTTGGGCAAGCGTGGAGTGCGTGTCAGCAAAATGGATTGTGCTGATTCGGGAAACTATGAAACTGATTTATGTCGTCGTGGTTTGACAGGGGAACATGTGCGCGAAGCTCTTATTCTTGCTTCTAAGGTTGCGGGGGCAGAAGAGATTGTTGCTGAATTATGTTGGTCTGATGATCCGGATTATGTAACAGGCTATGTCGCTTCGAGCAGCAGAGGTTATAAAAGAATTCCGGTAATGAAGGAAATGGGCAGCCCCGTCGGCGGGAGAGTTTTTTTCGTAAAACCCGGAGCTGAAATTGATAAATTATGTGCCTATTTACAGAATCAAGCTGTTTTGATTACTCTGGGAGGTGAGGAAAACGTCTAGGCTGGAGCAGGAGCTGCGATTAGAACTTAAGCAAATAGAGGAGCAGGGTCTCACGCGAAAGATAAAGAATTTACGTTTTCTCGATGCTGTTAGGGCGATAGATGAAACCGGCAAAGAGTATTTGGTTTTTTCCAGCAACAATTATTTAGGCTTGACGCATGCGCCAGAGGTAATTGCGGCAGCGAAAAGTGCCGGCGATTACGGCACGGGCTCAGGCGGAGCGAGGCTTACTACTGGCGGACATTTTGAAGCCGCAGTTTTGGAAAAAGAGCTAGCCGCTTTTAAACATACGGAAAGTGCTTTAATTTTTAATACGGGTTACATGACCAATCTTGGCGTTCTTTACGGGTTAGTTAAACCGGTTGACGTGATTTTCAGCGACGAACTTAACCACGCCAGCATTATAGATGGCTGCAAGATTAGTAAAGCGAAAGTCAAAGTTTACCGTCATGCCAGCGCGCAGGATTTGGAACGTTTGCTGGAGGAGGATGAAACGGCAGGTAACCGTTTTATAGTTACTGATGGTGTCTTTAGCATGGACGGGGACATTGCGCCTTTGCCGGATTTAGTCAAACTGGCAGAAAAATACAATGCGATATTGATTGTTGACGATGCGCATGCAGTTGGCGTTATTGGTGCAGACGGCAGTGGTACCGCAGCTTATTTTGGCTTGCAAGGCAAGATAGATTTGCAGGTTGGTACGATGAGCAAGGCTTTGGCTGGGGAAGGCGGGTATGTTGCAGGCAAGAAAATTTTCATGGACTACCTGATTAACAAATCCAGACCCTTTATTTTCTCTACGGCGCTCGGTCCCGCCCCGGTAGCAGCAGCGAGGGCTGCCCTTGACTTGTTGCGGGAGAATAAGAACGGGTATTTACATAAGCTTTGGTCGAATGCAAGGCTGATGAGAGAACTTCTTAGTAAGGCCAAAATACCGCTTATGGCAGGTGAAACACCGATAATTCCGATTATGGTTGGCGAGGCTTCGGTAGCTATGGAGATTGCAAGTCAATTGGCTGACAAAGGGCTTTTGGTGTCCGCAATACGTCCGCCTACCGTTCCTAAGGGGGAAAGCCGGCTCAGAATTACAGTCACGGCTGCACACACTGAAGAACAGCTGAAACAAGCCGCAGGCTTGATAATTAAAACATGGCAGGAATTAGGAAGAAAGAAGGCTTCTGAATGATTGCAATAGGAATAACGGCAACTGATACTGACCTGGGGAAAACGGTGGTAAGTGGAGCTTTAGCAGCGGCCTTAAATATGCGCGGAATAAAAACAGGCGTTTTTAAGCCGGCAGCCTCAGGCTGTGTAAAAATGGCAGATGGCAGATTATTATCGACAGACGCTGATTTTTTGATGACTTGTGCCGGTATAGACAAAAATGAGCATGATCAAGTTGTTCCGTATGTTATGGAGGATGCTCTGTCACCGGCACAAGCCAGCCGTCTTGCCGGTGTTAATATCAGACCGCAGGTTATGGTTGAAAAGGCTGCTAAGATGATTGCCGGCAAACAGGTGACGGTGGTCGAAGGTGTCGGCGGAATATCAGCACCATTGACCGATGATTACCTGGTTAAAGACTTTTTTAAAGAAATCAATGTTCCCATAATAGTAGTTGTAAAATCTATTTTGGGTAACATCAACCATGCCGTATTAACAGTTGAATACGCCAAAAATCATGGACTTAACGTACTGGGCTTAATTGTAAACTGTTGGGATGAAAATACGGCTGGCGTCTTGGGAAAAAGCAACCTTTATTATTATGAGAAATTGACAGGCCTCCCCATTCTTGGGAAATTACCGTGCTTGCCAGAAAAAATTATAAAAGAGGGTGACGTTGCGGAAATAGCCGCAATAGTAGAAAAGTCTGTTGCGCTCGATAAAATCATTGAATTGGCGGGAGGAAAAGCAAATGAATAAATGGGAAAAGATGGATAAGGATTACATCTGGCATCCTTTTACGCAGATGAAAGGTTGGAACGAAAACGAGCAGCTGGTTATCGAACGTGGCGAGGGTGTAAAACTTTACGATACAGAAGGAAGATGCTACTACGACGGCATCTCAAGCTTGTGGGTTAATATTCACGGCCATCGCAGACCGGAAATAGACAAGGCGATTAAAGACCAATTAGACGAAATCGCGCATTCAACATTATTGGGCTTAATTAATAAACCTTCAGCTGAATTTGCCGAGAAACTGGTCGCAGTTGCTCCCGTTGGTTTGAAGAAGGTATTTTACTCCGATGATGGCTCAACTGCGGTCGAAGCTGCTGTAAAAATCGCCTTTCAATATTGGCAGCACAAGGGACGTCCTGAAAAGCAGGGCTTTATAAATCTTGGTGATTCATACCATGGTGATACTGTTGGAGCCGTCAGTGTCGGCAATATCGACGTCTTCCATAAGGTTTATAAGCCTTTGCTTTTTAGCACAAACAAGATGACATGTCCATCTTATTACCATAGCAAATTAAAAGGTATAAAAAGCGAAAATGAATTCCTGAAGTATTGCTTGCAGGAACTTGAGAATTATTTAAAAGAGAATTCCGGGCAAATTGCAGCAATGATTATTGAGCCTTTAGTACAGGCAGCGGCCGGGATGCTTATGCAGCCGAAGGGCTATATCAAAGGCGTAAGGGAGCTGACAAAGAAATACGACGTGCTCCTCATTGTTGACGAAGTCGCCACTGGTTTCGGGCGGACGGGCAAGATGTGGGCTTGCGACAATGAAGACATAAGTCCGGACCTGATGACTCTTTCTAAAGGCATTACCGGCGGCTATCTGCCTCTCGGCGCAACTCTTGCCACGGACGAAATATACAATGCATTCCTAGGAGAACCTACCGAGTACAAAACCTTCTACCACGGGCACTCATACACCGGTAACCCCTTGGCCTGTGCAGCAGGCATTGCCAGCCTGGATATTTTCCAAAAGGAAGACGTTATTGCCAATTTGCCGCCCAAAATGGCTGTTATTGCCAAACATATGGCAAAGATGAATGAGATGAAGTATGTTGGTGAGGCAAGACAGTGCGGGATGCTTGCCGGCATAGAACTGATGCTGGATAAAGAAGAGAAAAAAACCTTTGCTCCGGAATTGCTTATGGCTGGAGGCATCTGCCAGAGGGCACGCTCGCATGGCCTGATTGTGCGAAATATTGGTGATGTTATAATTTTCATGCCGCCATTGGCTAGCAGCGTTGCCGAAATAGAAGACATGCTCAGCAAGTTGGAACAAGCCATGCAAGAAGTATTTGCAAAAGTTGATGCTGGCAAAATAACCGTTTATTCAGATCCCTGCGCCTTTTAAAAGAACAAAAAGCCTGAAACATTTCACCTGTTTCAGGCTTTTTGTTCAACTTGCTATGTAGTGTAAAGGGCAGGAGACTTTTAATTGACAGACGAAAATAGTATACTATATTTAATGTATATGCAAATTGGCCATACTGGCTTATTGTTTTTTGTAGATAAAGACGCCATGGCGTTTAGATTAAAGAAACAACTTAGAGGCAGTTTTGGACAAACTTTGAAGGGCGGAGGTGATATTATGAGTGATTCAAGAATTTTAATCATTACAGGCATGTCTGGTGCTGGTAAAACGCAGGTTATGCGTACTCTGGAGGATTTAAACTATTTTTGCGTTGACAATTTGCCTCCTGCTTTGATGCCAAAATTTGCTGAGTTGTGCATGCAGACTGAAGGTAAGGTTAATCGGATTGCCTTCGTGATC
>JAAYIB010000090.1 GCA_012744295.1 Acholeplasmataceae bacterium | reverse complement strand
TGACAGAGGTTTACGATCCGAAAACCTTCATCCCTCACGCTGCGTCGCTGCGTCAGGCTTTCGCCCATTGCGCAATATTCCCCACTGCTGCCTCCCGTAGGAGTCTGGGCCGTGTTTCAGGCCCAGTGGGGCCGATCATCCGCTCAAATCGGCTACCCAGCGGTGCCTTGGTAGGCCGTTACCCCACCAACAAGCTAATCAGACGCAGGCTCATCCTTCAGCGATAGCTTATATATAGAGGCCATCTTTCATCCCCCCTCCATGCGGTGGAAGGATCGTATTCGGTATTAGCACCCCTTTCGGGATGTTGTCCCCATCTGAAGGGCAGATTGCCCACGCGTTACTCACCCGTTCGCCACTATCCGACGCTCAACACCCGGCGCTCCTGCCTGGCAATGTGTTAATCCCTATAAAAAGCCTGGGAAAGCTCTTCTCAGTTCCCCTTGCCTTTCCTTGCAGGTTAGCTTATCGCTTTCCCGCCGGCTTCACATCGTTTTTGCAGAAACACTCGGTGTCGAGCATCGGACCGTTCGACTTGCATGTGTTAAGCACGCCGCCAGCGTTCGTCCTGAGCCAGGATCAAACTCTCCAAAATAATTTTATTTTGAAAAGCCAAATTGGCTCTTTTAAAATACTGACTTGTTTTTTCGATTGCTCGAAATTAATTGACTCGGCCGAAGCTTGCGCTTCGACCCGCACATTCGTTTTTGGTTTTATTCAGTTTTCAAGGATCCCGCTTTGCCGCCACTCCCGACGACTTGTACAGTATATTACAATTCCTTGCCGCAGTCAAGTGCCTGTTTCAATATTTTTTAATGAATTTTCCTGGCTGATTACAGGTTTACTTTTTTTGCTGCCTGCGCTTTCTTCCATATATTATGCAATTATCATTCAAAGCTTAAAAACTTTGTTAATAATATGGTATAATATTTGCTGATTAACAATTACGAAATTTATTCAACACAAGGGGAATACATGCAAATGACGGAAAACAAAAGGCGAAAGCCTGAAAATTCTACAAAGAAGAGGTCTATAATGAACAAGCTTATCACTCTGTTTCTTACGCTAATAGCGGTCTGCGTCGTCCTGGTGGCAGGATTTTTCCTGTTTGCCAAATATGCTCCTTCCGACATTATCAGCAAGGACATAGTACAACCGGCAGCCTCCCAGTTTTATGACAACAAAGGAGAATTGATTTCCACAACGGATTCCGAGGAGGATCGTATTCCAATTCCTCTCGCCAAGGTCCCTAAAGATTTGCAGAATGCCTTTATAGCGGTTGAAGACGTGCGCTTTTACGAGCATTCCGGCATTGACTTTCGCGGTATAGCCCGTGCTCTTTTATCTAACGTTATGGGCTCGGACCTGCAAGGCGGAAGCTCGATTACGCAGCAATTGGCCAAAAATGCCTTCCTGACTCAGGAAAGAACCTGGACAAGAAAAATTCAGGAGGCCTTTATTTCCATTCAGTTGGAACACAAATACACCAAGCCGGAAATTCTGGAAATGTATCTTAATGAAATTTATTTCGGTCTAGGCGCCTACGGTGTCGAAAGCGCGGCTCTGACTTATTTCGGCAAACATGCAAAGGATCTGACGCTTGCCGAAAGCGCGATGCTTGCGGGACTGCCGAAGAGCCCCAACTATTACTCACCTCTGACCAACCCCAAAGCAGGTTTGGAACGGCAGCGCGTGGTTCTGAACCAAATGCAGAAATATGGCTTCATTACCGAGGCGCAAGCCAACCGGGCTAAAGAGGAAAAGCTTGTTTATGCCACTTCGACCAATAAAAAGAATTCGCTTAAATACTTTCTCGATTACTGCACTCAGCAGATTATTGAGAAATTCGGCTATGACGCCGTTTACAAGCAGGGCCTGAAAGTTTATACGACAATTGACATCAATATGCAAAAGGCTGCAAACGACGCCCTCGTCCATCTGCCGAGCTACTATACTGACTCTAAAAAGCTTGTGCAGCCACAGGTCGCTCTCGTAGCAGTCGATCCGCAAACCGGCTATATCAAGGCGATGATCGGCGGCCGCGGCACAGACCAGTTTAACCGTTCCGTACTTGCGGAAAGACAGCCCGGGTCAGCCTTCAAGCCTTTCGTTTATCTTGCGGCGCTCGATAACGGCATGTCGCCCGCCACCGTCATTGACGACAAAGAACTTGATTTTGCCAAGGACTGGAATCCGCAAAACTATGATAAAAAATGGCATGGTAAAGTCAGTATGCGAACCGCCCTCGTTAATTCCTACAATATTCCTGCCATCCTCGTCGCAAAGCAGGTCGGCCCTTCGACGGTCATCGATTATGCCAAGAAACTTGGCATTACCTCTATGGTAACGAGCGGGAATGCCAATGACAACAATCTTGCCCTTGCACTGGGCGGTCTGACGCGCGGCGTCACTCCCCTCGAAATGACCTCCGCTTTTGGCGTGTTGGCAAATAACGGCAGTTATAACAAGGCCATTGCTATTACCAAAGTTCTTGATCGCAACGGAAAGCTCCTATATGAAAGCAAGGTCAGCCCTGAACAGGTTGTCAATCCCAAAAGCGTCTATCTGCTAATTGACATGATGCGCGAAGTAATGACAAGAGGTACCGGTACGGGTGCTGCCATCGGACGCCCTGCAGCAGGCAAGACGGGAACTACAAGCGACTATAAAGACGCCTGGTTCGTTGGTTTTACTCCCGACCTCTCGGCATGCGTATGGATTGGCGATGACAACGGCGAGTCCCTCGGCTACATGACCGGCGGCAACGAACCCGCCTCTATCT
>JAAYIB010000089.1 GCA_012744295.1 Acholeplasmataceae bacterium | reverse complement strand
TGTACAGAGTCAACCACTATATATAGTGGTTATTGGCCATATTTTGTCTGTGCAGGGCGAGAGTTGACAGGTTTACCAGTTCCTTCAATTTCGCCGGTTTTACTTCTTCCGTTTCATGAAATTTCCTGTAACTCCTGATTTCCCGAGAAGTTGCTCCAGCATTCTGCCATTCTCTCCTCTGCCAAATTGATTTTGTTTAATTTTTATTGCCTAATTTCATAACCTGCTGTAAATTCCGCCTTCTGTTTTTTATCTCCTGCTTTTTGTTTGCCGCGCTTCGCTGACACAAAAAACTCTGCCGCCGCCTTGTTTATCCTTGCCGCTCTTCGGTTTTTTCCGTTATGATCATTCGAACCACGTCACCGAAAAGCTTTTCCTCGCTTACCGTATGAAAGCCTGCCTGCTTTGCAGCCTCGGCGGTTCTCCTGGTAAGATGGTCGCCCAGGCGCCGCAGCGTGAGAGGCTCCAGCAGGCTCAAAAGCGCGTGCGCCAGCTTGTTGTCACTATCCATGTGTTCCAGCAGAATCAACCTTCCGCCCGGTTTTAAAACGCGCCGGCATTCTGCTTTTCTTCTTTCGGCAACCTTATCTCTCCCATGGCAGGCATAGTTTTCGTCTCTTTGTCTACATTTACGCATAAAAAACCACCCCGTGTCAATTTTTCTGCCTTTGACAGCGGGGTGGGGCAAGCCTATTTGCCGCCGTATTCGTTCTGCCAGTTTTCCAGATAGGGAATAAGCCCGCCCTGGCTCACAAGCCTGGCGATATGAGGCGGTATGGGCTGCGCGTCGTACTGCTCGCCGCGTGTTTTATTTACTATGATCCCTTTTTCATAATCGACGGCAATCACATCGCCCTTATGGATTTTGTCAGTTTCCGGGCATTCAATCGTCAAAATACCAACATTGATACAGTTGCGGTAAAAGATGCGGGCGTAGGACTTGGCGACGATAACCCGCACGCCTAATTCCTTCAAAACCATCGGCGCCGTTTCCCTGCTGGAACCGGAACCGAGGTTGCGCTCCGCGACAAAAATCTCTCCCGGCCGAAATTCCCTGCCGAAAGTCTCATCGACGGTGCTCATCGTGTACTTGGCGGCCTCGGCCACGCTAAGCTCCATGTATGCGGCCGGCGCTATAATGTCCGTATTTATGTTGTCACCGTATTTCCAAACCTTGCCTTCAATAATGCTCATGCCGCACCTCCTATAAAAATTCCCGCGGGTCTGTAATCCGCCCGGTAATCGCCGAAGCCGCCGCCGTTGCCGGCGAGCCAAGGTAAACAAAGGATTTTTTGCTGCCCATACGTCCTAAAAAGTTGCGGTTTGTGGAGGAAATGCAGGACTCGCCCGCGCCGATGGTTCCCGCGTTAATGCCGAGGCAGGCGCCGCAGGTCGCAGACAGGATAACGGCCCCTGCCGCGGCAAGATCCGCAAGGATTCCGTCTTTCAGGCAGCTTTCGTAAATCGAGGCGGAGGCAGGTGAAACAAGCAGTCTGACGCCGCGAGCCACTTTGCGTCCCTTCAGAATGCGCGCGGCAATGGCGAGGTCCGTATAACGGCCGCCCGTGCAGGAGCCGACGTAGGCCTGGTCAATTTTAGCCTGAACCTCGGTGATGTCAAAAACATTGTCGACTTCGTGCGGGCAGGCTACCTGGGGAACCAATGAAACGGCATCGAAATTCAGCACTTCTTCAAAGACCGCGTCGGCGTCGCTCTGCAGGTGCGGGAAGGTTTCACTGATGCCGAGGCCCGCGAGATAGGCGTTAGTCTCTTCATCGCATTCCAAAAGGCCAGCCTTGGCGCCCATTTCCACAGCCATGTTGGCGATGCAGATGCGCTCGTCCATCGGCAGCGCGCTGATTGCGGAGCCTACATACTCGACAGTCTTATAAGTAGCGCCGGCATGTCCGACCTTCTTGATGGTGGCGAGAGAAAGGTCCTTGGCCATGACTCCCTTTTGCAGGCTGCCGGACCATTCGGCCCTGATGGTGGCAGGCACCTTGAGCCAGATTTCACCGGTCATCAGCACGCCGAGCATTTCCGTCGAACCGATGCCGGTCGCAAAGGAACCGACCGCTCCGTAAGAACAGGAGTGAGAATCCGTACCCACAATGACCTCGCCGGGCAGGGCATGCCCTTTTTCCAGCATGATCTGGTGGCAGGGCCCGATGTATTCGTAATAATTGCCGACGTTGTTTGCCGCTGCCCAGTCACGCGTAAATTTCACGATATCTGCCTGCGCGGCGCTGGCTGGCGGCGTGTAGTGGTCGGAAATGATAATTACCCTGTCCGGATCCCATACCTTGGCTCCCATGCGGTTAAGCTGCTCCGCAATCTCCACGCGCGGTCCCAGAAGGTCGTCCATCATCGCCTTGTCGACC
>JAAYIB010000088.1 GCA_012744295.1 Acholeplasmataceae bacterium | reverse complement strand
GCCGACGGCAAGCGCTATGTCAGACCTGTCGTTGATAATGAGAGGCACGCCATAACGCCTGCAAAGTGCCAGAAGCTTTTCCGCCTCCGCAAAGAACTCGCGTCCGCAGGCTCCTTTTTCCCTTAGCTGCACAAGCGTCACGCCGCCCCTAAGCGCAGCCTCGACGCACGATAGCAGTTCTCTTCCGCACAGACAGTCTCGGTCGGTCACGAGGTAAACCGAATAATCAACAACCGGTTTCACGGCCCACCTCCATCCTTTGTGCCGCCTGCGTCTTTTCAAGACGGCTTTTTTCTATCAGTGTCTTTAACGAAAGGTTGTAGACTGCGTCCAGCAGCCTGACCTTGAAGGTCCCCGTGCCTTCCCCGTCCGCGAGAGACCTGACGGCGGCCTCGGCCGCAACGTTCATCGCCTGGATCCCTAAAACAGCCGCAGCCTCGTAGTCCTTCGTACAGGCCGCCGCGCAGCCGATCAGGGTTGTCGTCATGCAGCCGGTGCCCGTTACCCTTGTCAGCATTTCGTCACCGTTGAAACCTATGATGGCTCCGCTGCCGGCACTGATCGCGTCGGTCCTGCCCGTTACGGCAAAGACGCAGCAATATTTTGCGGCGGCCATCGCTGCCAGTTCTGCATTTTTCAAATCTTCTTCCGAGCTGGAATCGACGCCTCTGCCTATACGCTTTTCAAAAAGCAGCGTCCGGCATTCGTCGTAGTTGCCCCTTACTATCGAAACTCCTCCGCGTAAAAGTTCCATGGCGGCATTAAGACGCATATCTGACGCCATAACGCCTACAGGGTCGACCACAATCGGAATGCCTTTTTTGCGTGCACGCACCGCGGCAAGCTCCATGCTCGCAAACTTGACCGGATTCATTGTCCCGAGATTCAGGACGAGGCTGTCCGCCGCACCCGTAATTGCGGTTATCTCCTCAGCCGCGTCCGCCATGATCGGGCGTGCGCCAAAGCTGAGTGCAATGTTCGCACTGTCGCCTGCCGTTACATAGTTTGTCAGGTGATGGACAAGCGGACGTTGTTTTTTCATTTCCTCGAACGTCGTTTTTATTCTTGCACCAAGGAGATCGTCCATCAAAGCCACCCCGCCTTACGGTAGAGATTGACAAAGTGGTGCGTGGGACCGCAGCCTGCGCCGATTTCCAGCGAGTATCTGATGGCAAGCGTCACATAGTCCTTGCTCTTTTTGACCGCCTCCGCAAGCGGCAGGCCGACAGATAGATGCGCGGCTAGTGCCGACGAAAGGGTGCAGCCGGTACCGTGAGTGTTATTGGTCGCGATATGCTCCCCCTTCAACCAGTGTTCGCCGCCTTCATAAAAAAGGAGGTCGTCGGCACTGTCCGTCAGGTGACCGCCTTTGACCAGAACGCTTTTTGCGCCAAGCTCGGTAATTCTTTTCGCCGCAGCAAGCATCTCGGGTCGCGTTCTGACCGGAAAGCCCGCAATGACCTCCGCTTCGGGGAGATTCGGGGTAACGAGCGTCGCAAGTGGCAGAAGCTCTTTGATCAAGGTTGAACAGGCGTCCTCCGCCAGCAAATGATAGCCGCTTTTGGAAACCATCACGGGGTCGAGCACAATGATCGGTGGTTTGTAAAAACGGAGCCTTTGGGCAATTTTCCGGATTATGCGCTTGTCGGAAACCATGCCGATCTTGACGGCGTCAACGCGGATATCGTCAAAAACGGCGTTGATTTGAGCTTCGACGACTTCCTCGTCAATGTTCTGGACCATGGTCACGCCGCAGGTATTCTGGGCGGTAACGGCCGTGATGACGCTCATCCCGTAGGTTCCGAGGGCGGAAAAGGTCTTGAGATCCGCCTGTATGCCGGCTCCGCCGCTTGAATCCGAGCCTGCTATTGTCAGTAAGTGTTTCATTCCTTTCTCCCCCTGTTGTACAAGCGGGCACAGGCTGTTTACAGCTCGTGCCCGCTCTTTTACCGCTATTTCGCCTGAAGCGCGTTTTTAACCCTGTTTGTAACGTTATCCACATTAAAGCCGTACTCGGCGTAAACCACGTCGCCGGGCGCCGAAGCGCCGAATTTGTCAATGCCGATGACGTTTGCCTCCGTGCCGGTATACCTTGACCAGCCGAGAGGAACGCCTGCCTCAATCGCAATTTTAACCTTGCACTTCGTCAGGACGGACTCCTTGTACCCGTCATCCTGCATTTCAAAAACATCCCAGGAAGGCATGGACACTACGCTGACATTGATTTTTTCCTTAGCGAGCGCTTCCTGTGCGGCACGTGCCAAATGCACCTCGCTGCCCGTTGCCAAAAGCACTGCCTTGACCACCTTGCCGGGCATGCCCGCATTCAGGACATAGGCGCCGCGCGCCGCTCCGTCATGGATAACTTCCTTGTAGGCATGCAGAACCGGCAGCTTCTGTCTGCTGAGCAAAAGCGCCGTCGGCTTGTTTTCATTGTGGCAGGCTGCCTGCCAGGCCGTTGCCGTTTCCAGGGCATCAGCGGGACGGAAGACGGAAAGACCGGGAATAAGCCTCAGGCTCATGGTCTGCTCGATCGGCTGATGCGTCGGCCCGTCCTCGCCGAGCGCAATGCTGTCATGCGTCAGCACGAAAATGGAACGGCTACCCATTAATGCGGCCATCCTGATGGCCGGACGCATAAAGTCGGAGAAGACGAGAAAAGTGCCGCCGTAGGGTATGAAGCCGCCGTGCAGGGCGATGCCGTTCACAATTTTGCCCATGGCGTGCTCCCTGACTCCGAAATGGATGTTGCGGCCGTTTCTGTCTTCCGCGGAAAAAAAGCCGCCGTTCTTGATATCTGTCTTGTTGGAGGGCCCGAGGTCCGCGGAACCGCCGACAAGCGCAGGCAACTGCATCGCGAGCTTCTGGATGATGTCGCCCGAGGCTTCCCGCGTGGAGGTCTTGGCAACGTCGTTGAAAATCTGCTCGAGGCTTGTCAGGTTCACTGTTGCCTCTCCGCTGATGCGTGCCTTCAGTTCCGATGCTTCTTCGGGATGGACAATCTCATAGTCGGCCAGCAGGGCTTCCCAGTTCTTCATTTTTTCATCACAAAGCGGGAGTTTTTTTGCAAAGTGACCCTTCACCGCTTCCGGTATGTAGAAAGCCGAAGCAGACGGCCAGCCGATGGCTTCCTTGGTCTTGGCCGCGGCGACTGCCCCGAGCGGTTCGCCGTGTGCAGAGGCCGAATCCTGTTTCGGACTCGCGTAACCTATGTGCGTACGCACTATGATCAGGGAAGGATGTTTTTTGTCCGCCTTCGCCTCTTTGACCGCCGCCGCTATCGCGTCGACGTCTTCGGCGCTGTCCACGCGCAGGACTTGCCAGCCGTAGGCGGCGAACCTGGCTCCGGCATCCTCACGGAAGGCGATGGAGGTCTCTCCCTCAATCGTTATCCTGTTGTCGTCATAAAGCAGGATCAGCTTGCCGAGACCGAGCGTACCAGCGAGAGATGCGGCCTCGGAGGCTACTCCCTCCATCAGGTCGCCGTCCGAGACTATGCCGTAGGTATGGTGGTCGATCAGCTTAAAGCCTTTTTTGTTATAGCGGGCAGCCAGCATTTCTTCTGCCATGGCCATGCCGACCGACATCGCGAAGCCGTGTCCCAGGGGACCTGTCGAGGCTTCCACGCCGGGCGTCAGGGCGTACTCGGGATGACCCGGTGTCTTCGATTCCCATTGACGGAAATTCTTCAATTCCTCGAGCGGCAAATCGAAACCTGCCAGATGCAGCATCGAGTAAAGCAGGGCCGAACCGTGGCCCGCGGAAAGCACGAAGCGGTCGCGATTGAACCAGGACGGCGCCTTGGGATTGTAGTTGATAAATTTGTCCCACAGGGTGTACATCAGCGGCGCTGCCCCCAGCGGAAATCCGGGATGGCCGGAATTGGCCTTTTCCACGGCGTCGATTGACAGGACCCTCAGGGTGCTGATCGCTGTACGATCAATAGTTTTCATTAACGAACCTCCTCAAAACCGTAAAAATAGACTCTTTTTAATTATAGGCCAAACGCCGCACAATTTAAAGTGCCGAGTGTTATTTATTTAACAATAACCTGATAATATTTGCCCTTGTCACCATACCGATAAGCTTGCTGCCGTCCACCACGGGCACCTGTTTGATGTTGTTGTCGAGCATCAGGTGGACAACGTCGGCAATGTCCGTCCCCTCCTTCACCGCAACGACGTCCTCGGTCATAATTTCGGAGGCTTTCTGCGCGAGCAGCTTTTTAAAGTCTTCGTTGTATTTGTCTACGCCGCGGTAATAGATGACGGCTCCTAAAAGATTTATGAATTCCGGCAGGCGCGGGGTTGTTTTCAGGCGCAAAAGATCGCCTTCCGTCACGATGCCGACCAGATACCCTCCGTCGCTGAGGACCGGCAGGCCCGACACCTTGCTCTCGATCATGGCGGCGGCAATTTCCTCAATCGAGCTGTTGCGGTTGACGCCGATAACGTTCCTTTCCATTACTTCTTCCACTTTCATAGATAAGCACCTCCCGATTCTCTGTCTTTACGCCAATGTTTAAAAGAAGGTCGCCCGGCTTGTGCGGACAACCTTCTAAAAATTTACTGCTGTTTTACTGCTCTTTCGGCAATGATTTTTTCGCCAATCTTCACAGGTACGTCCTCGTAATGATCGAACTTGGCTTCGAAAGTGCCGAGTCCCTGCGTCAATGCACGCAGGTCGACGGCATACTCGGTTATTTCCGCGTACGGAACCTGCGACTTGACAAGGCTCATGCCCTCGCCCAGGCTTTCCATGCCCAGGATGCGGCCGCGCTTGGTGTTCAAATCGCCGATAACGTCCCCCATCATGCTTTCGGCGCATTTCACGTCGAGATTGTAAATCGGTTCGAGAAGGACGGGCTTTGATTTTTCCGCAGCCTTTTTGAAGGCCTCGTGCGAGGCAATCTTGAAAGCCATTTCGGAAGAGTCGACCGTATGGTAGGAACCGTCAAGCAGTGTGATGCGGACGTCAACCACCGGGTAGCCGGCAAGTATTCCTTCATCCATTGATTCCCTCATGCCTTTTTCGACTGCGGGAATGTATTGGCGCGGTACCGCGCCACCGAAAATCTTGTCCACGAATTCAAAGCCGTCGCCCGGAGGCAGCGGTTCCATCCTGATAACGACGTGTCCGTACTGTCCGTGCCCGCCGCTCTGCTTCTTGTGCTTGCCTTCGACCTCGGCCGTTCCGCGGATTGTTTCCCGGTATTCGACCATGGGAGGCTTCAGAACCGCTTCGACACCGAATTTACGGGCCATGCGCTCCATGATTATCTCTATGTGCTGGTCGCCCATCCCGCTGATCAGCGTTTCCTTGGTAACCGTGTTTTTGGTCACGATAATCGTCGGGTCTTCGTCCATCAAGCGCGCGAGAGAAGTTGAAATCTTTTCCTCCTCGCCTTTTTTCTTGGCATAAATGGCTCTTGTGTACATCGGAAGCGGAAAAGCTATCGGCGCAAATCTCACAGGCGCCGCCTTGTCGCTCAAAGTGTCTCCCGTTGCCGTGTACTGTAGCTTTGCAACGACACCTATGTCACCGGCCGAAACAGCCTTCAGCGGTATCTGCGTCTTGCCCCGCATCGTAAAGACGGCTCCGATTCTTTCCTCGTGTTCGCGGCTCGCGTTGTAAACAACGGAATCCGCTGCTATCTTTCCGGAAAACACCCTGAAAAAGCTGAGTCGCCCGACAAACGGGTCCGACGTGGTTTTAAAGACAAGCGCCGCCATCGGCGCATTGGCGTCCCGCACCTCTTCTTTGCCTGTTTTTTCATCAATAACGGTGAAGTCGTTCAGGATTGCCGGATACGTATAGTCGATTATGGCGTTCATCAAGCGCCCTAGACCGATATTTTTGTAGGCGCTGCCGCAAAGTACGGGGAAAATAACCGCGTGGCGAATGCCCTTTATAAGACAGCTCATGATTTCCTCGTCGCCTATCTCCTCGCCTTCCAGATAGCGCATCATGGCGTCATCGTCGGTCTCAACGGCGGCTTCAATCATTTTTGCACGTGCTTCCTGCGCATATGGCAGCATGTCGGCAGGTATGTCCATCTCGATGGAGCCATTGCCGCTGGCCCGGTATGCCTTCATTTTAAATACATCGATGAGGCCGCTGAAATTCTCTTCCTTGCCCAGCGGCAGCTGCAAAGGCAGCACCCTCTTTCCGAACTTGCCTCTCAAGTCTTCAAGAATGCTGTCAAAATCAGCGTTCTCGCGGTCCATCTTATTTACGAAACAAATGCGGGGCAGACCCGCTTCCTCTGCCAGCTTCCAGCATTGCTCTGTGCCAACCTGTACTCCGGACGTTGCACAAACAACTATAACTGCGCTGTCAACTGCGCGAAAAGCACCTTTTACTTCAGCAACAAAGTCAGCAAAACCCGGGGTGTCTATGAAGTTAATCTTGGAATCACGCCATTCAACCGGTGCGAGTGTGGCGTTTACCGAAACTTTTCTTTTAATTTCTTCCGGCTCGTAGTCCGTGGTGGTAGCTCCATCTTCGACTTTGCACATCCGGGTGATTGTCCCGGAACGAAACAGCAAAGCCTCCGTTACTGATGTTGTTCCCGCCCCACCATGACCGACAATTGCGACATTTCTGATCCGATCTCCAGTATACTCTTTCATACGTTCTTCCCCCTTATTGCGAATTTATCAACAGGGTTTCAATTCTATGAATATAGCATCATTTCCTTCTTTTTTCACATTTCTTGCCGAAGTTTTAATTTTACAGGCTTTTGTGTAAACTACTTGACACTTTAAAAAGAACCGCCTTCATTTGGAAAGCGGCTCTTCATTCGTCCTTGTTTTCAATTTGTTCGTCGCGCCCGTCTGTCAGCCTATGCCTCCGCCTGCGCCATAGAATGGTGAAATAGGCAAGGGCCGTCAGCGTTACGATGAAGGCAAGCCTTTTGATGTTTTCATTATAGTTGACCAGATCGTGGCCGACTATCACCTCAAGGGCTGTCGAGGGCAGTTTGCCGATAAAAGTAGCAAGCACGTAATCGCGGACGCTCATCTTGCTGACAGCGCCCAGGGCGGTCAGTATCCCTGACGGGAAATAGGGCAAAGTCCGTGCTATCGCCATTACCTGCAGGCCGTTCTTGCCGCTTAGCTCATCGAGCTTTTCGAGATTGCGGCTCTTGTGAATAAGCCTTTCCGCCGATTCGCGAAAAAAATAACGCATCAGCAAAAAGCTGATTACGACGCCGACCGATTCAGCCGTCCATGACACAAGTATCCCAAGCGGCAAGCCGAACAGAAGCCCGTTGCCTGTCGAAAGAAAAATCGAAGGCAGAAAGCCGACCGCGTTGACCAGCACGTCCAGAAAAAAGCTGACCGCAATAGCCCAAATGCCGAATGACCTCAGAAATTCGACTATTTCCTCGAGGTCTCCGCCCGTTGAGAGTCGAATGATCGTAGGAAAAAAACCGGGCAGCAGCAGATGAATAATCAACAGCAGCAGCACTATCAGGACAAAGGCCCCGAGCTTTACAGACGCCTCTTGCTCATACCATCTTTTCTCCTTGTTGCTCATGATGACCTCTTTCGGTTCTTATAAATTGAATATCCGGCAAAACCTGTCGTCCAACTGGTATTTAATGGCTGCCTCGACCTCGCGGGCTCCCTTGGGATCGGACATTGTCCGCCTTGCCAGGTCGCGTGCCTCGATTAAAACATCCATATCCTGCAGTATATCAGCAATCCTTAAATCGGGCAACCCGTGCTGCCTGAGTCCGAACAATTGCCCCGCGCCCCTGAGTTCAAGGTCTTTCTCCGCAAGCAGGAAGCCGTCTGAACAATCACGCATAATCTGAAGGCGCGTCAGGGCCTCAGGCTTATCGGCATCAGTCAGCATTACGCAATAGGACTGTTCGCTGCCGCGGCCGACACGGCCCCGGAGCTGATGAAGCTGCGCAAGGCCGAAGCGGTCTGCCGTCTCTATGACCATCAGCGAGGCGTTGGGCACATTGACGCCCACCTCTATTACCGTCGTCGCAACGAGCACGCTTATTTCTCCGCTGACAAAACCTTCCATCACCTTTTCCTTTTCAACGTCCTTCATTCTTCCGTGCAGCAGAGCGCAGGAAACACCTTGCAGCGGTCCCTGTACCAGTTCCTGATGGACGGCGCTCGCGGAACTGGCTTCCACAGCCTCTGATTCTTCGATCAAGGGACAGACCACGTAAGCCTGCCGGCCCTTTCCAACTTCGCGCAGCACGCCCGCATATACTTCCGCACGCTTATCGTTCGTGTAGCAAAGTGTCATAATAGGCTTTCTGCCCGGGGGCAGCCCTTTCATAACGGAAACGTCAAGGTCGCCGTAAACCGTAAGGGCAAGCGTCCTCGGAATCGGCGTGGCGGTCATGACAAGCACGTCGGGCGAAAAGTTGGACTTATTGGCAAGCCGGGCTCGCTGTTCTACTCCGAACCTGTGCTGTTCGTCGGTTACAACAAGCGCCAGCGACTTGAAGGCGACCTCGTTCTGAATCAAGGAATGCGTGCCCACGACGACGCTAATCGCACCGTCCGCCAGACCTCGCAGGATCTCCTTACGCGCGGCAGCCCTGGTGCTGCTTGTCAACAGCTCTACGCGGCAGCCCGCAGGCTTCAGATACTCTTCCAAGGTGGCATAATGCTGCTGGGCCAGTATTTCCGTCGGCACCATGATGCAGCCCTGGAAGCCGTTTTCCGCCGTCTTAGCCAAGGCAAGCGCGGAAACGACCGTTTTTCCGGAACCAACGTCGCCCTGCAGAAGCCTGTGCATCGGACGCGCATCCTGCATGTCGAGCGATATTTCCTCCCAGGCTTTCTTTTGCATGGCCGTAAGCTCAAAGGGCAGCCCTTCGAGCGCGGCCGCGACGAGCGCTCCGTCCCTGCCGTGCTTTACGCCGTTCTTGTCAGTCTTGACATGATGCCTGTAATAATGCAAGCCGCATTGCAGAAGGAAAAGCTCCTCGAAGACGAACCTATTTTTTGCTGCCTGCAGTTTGGCAAAGCTCTCGGGGAAATGAATGCTGCTCAAAGCCTCAAATCTGCCCGGCAAGCCACGGGCGGCGACAAGCCCCGCAGGCAGAGACTCGGGAAGTTCCCCGGCCGCAAGTGCAAGGGCCTGCCTGACCGCCTTGCGCAGGTCTGTCTGAGTCAGGCTGCCGGCAAGCGAATAAACAGGCAAAATGCCCGGTTCCTTGATGTTTTCGCCGTCCCCTATCGGCTGCAGGACCGCTTCAGTGACATTTCTCGCGGTTCTGCCGGGCTTTACCCTGCCGGTCACAAGCACTTTGCTCCCCGCGGCGAAGTTCCTTGTCAAAAAGCGCTGGCGTGCGAAAAAATATATTTCCGCGAAGGCGCTGCCGTCCGTCACGACAATCAGGCTGTAGCGCTTGCCCTTCTGCGAAAATTTCTCGACTACGCTGACAATCTCGCCGGCAAAGAGCTGTCTTTCGCCGCCGGTTGTCAATTCACTTATCTTTTTAACCTCGGAATAGTCAATGTAGCTGTTAAGGCGAGGATAATTGCCGAGTATGTCCCCGATGGTTTCTATATTCAGTTTCCTTAACTCATGCGCTTTTTTGGGCCCGATGCCCTTAAGCTCGCTGGCTGGCAGCTGCCACCACATGAAAATCACCGCCGTTTGTGGTTTCTCGTTTTTTCTCTTGCAATTAGGTGTCACTCTGTGGTAACATACTATTGTTGAATTTATAACAGGTTATGCCCTACACTTAAAGGAGGTGGGAATATGGCAAGCATTTGTGAGATTTGTGGCAAAGGTGAGATGGCCGGTTCTAATGTCAGTCATTCCAATAGACATACAAAACGCTCGTGGAAACCAAATATCCAACGCGTCAGGGCTGTTGTGAAAGGCGCTACCCGTGGAGTTAACGTCTGTACGCGCTGTCTGCGCTCCGGAAAAGTTAACCGTGCGATTTAAAACTGCTTTCGAACTGCAAAAATGAAACCAAATACCATAAAGGTACTTGGTTTTATTTTTTTATTTGACCTGCAGGCCGCATTCCGGACAGAACTTGGCGCTTGAGCTGATTTTAGACCTGCAGCCGGGGCAAAGAATGAAGGCTGCGAACTCCTTCAGCATATTTTCGAAAGACTGATAAAACTCGTTAACTTCTTTTTCTTCGGGTTTCCAGGAATAAATCTGGAGAACCTTCCTGCGCGTGTCGACAATTACCTGGCACGTGGTCTCGTCCAACTGCTGCACTGCGACGGTTACCAACTTTTTCCCGATGGTGCCGTTGATGAGGTGGTCATCATTGTCCTGTTCCTCTATCTTGATGCCCACTTCTGCCACAACCAGAAGTATTATCTGCCATGCCACGTCAAGCTCGATTTCATAAACGCGGTTGTCAAAGCAGCCGCCGGCTCCGTCTATTCTCATAATCTTCCTCCGCTGCCAAATATTATGCTCTAATTATAGCGTATTTTGTTGCATCCTGCATAAAAAAACTCCTGCTGCCCGAAGGCGGCAGGAGTTTTTGCCTTTTCTTATTTTGCGTAATCGACAGCACGCGTTTCCCGGATAATTACAACCTTGATCTGTCCGGGATATTCCATCTCGGCCTCGATTCTCTTTGAAATGTCGCGAGCCAGCATAACCGACTCGGCATCGTCAACCTGGTCAGGTTTGACCATTATCCTGATTTCACGGCCTGCTTGCACCGCAAAACATTTTTCTACACCTGCGAAAGACTCCGAAATCTCTTCCAATCGAGTTAATCGTTTCAAGTAACTTTCTAAGGTTTCCCTGCGGGCACCAGGCCTTGCAGCGGAAATAGCATCCGCGGCTGAGACAAGAACCGCCTCCACGGAGGTTGGTTCAACATCCCCATGGTGGGCCTGGATGGAGTTGATGACTTGCTCGGACTCACGATATTTCCTTGCTATGTCGGCCCCGATTTCGATATGGGAGCCTTCCATCTCATGGTCAATCGCCTTGCCGATATCATGCAGGAGTCCTGCGCGTTTCGCCAGGACAACATCAACGCCAAGCTCGGCAGCCATTATTCCCGAAAGATGGGATACTTCGATGGCATGCTTCAGCACGTTCTGTCCGTAGCTGGTACGGTATTTCAAGCGCCCAAGCAATTTAATGAGCTCGGGATGCAGCCCGTGTACTCCTGTTTCAAAGGTCGCCTGTTCACCGGCTTCCTTAATCTTCTGCTCAACTTCTTTTTGCGCTTTTTCGACCATTTCTTCAATGCGCGCCGGATGGATACGGCCGTCATTAATCAGTTTTTCAAGCGCGGTACGCGCTACTTCGCGTCTGACCGGGTCAAAGCCCGAAATAATTACAGCTTCCGGCGTGTCATCTATTATCAGGTCGATACCGGTCAATGTTTCCAAAGTCCGGATGTTTCTGCCTTCCCTGCCGATTATGCGTCCCTTCATTTCATCGTTGGGCAATGCTACGACGGACACCGTCGTTTCTGCAACATGGTCGGCTGCGCAGCGCTGAATTGCAAGTGATACGATTTCACGGGCTTTTTTGTCGGCTTCGTCCTTTGCCTGTTGCTCGAGGTCCTTGACCAACACACCTGTTTCGTGCCTGATTTCCGTTTCAACACTTCTGAGAAGCTCTTTTTTCGCTTCGTCCGCAGTCAGTCCCGAAATGCGCTCCAACTCCGTCGTTTGCTTGCCTACAAGCTCTTCCACCTTGTTTTGGCTTGCTTTCAGCTTGTTTTCCTGATTAACAAGCTGCTCTTCCTTCTTTTCGTAGGATTCCAGCTTTTTATCAAGATTTTCCTCTTTTTGGAGCAATCTGCGCTCTAAACGCTGAAGCTCGGTACGACGATCTTTATTTTCACGCTCTACTTCGGTACGCAGACGATGAATTTCTTCTTTAGCTTCGAGCAGCGTTTCTTTCTTTTTAGCCTCGCCGGTTTTTTCGGCTTCCTGGACAATACGTGCAGCGGTTTCTTCAGCAGTAGCAATCTTACCTTCGGCAATATTCTTACGTACCAAATAACCGGCAATACCTCCAACCACACCAACACCGACGGATATTCCGATTATTTCAAAAATAATCTTCACCTCCTAATTTTGTAGTCTTTTCCATAAATTCTAATTTTTACACAGCTTTTGGTTTCCAGAAATACAAATGAGGCAACACATGAACCAATGTCGCCTCGTGAATAACATTAATGAACATTAACACGATTGGATAAGTTTATTCTATCTGCTTTTGCGAAAAGTGTCAAGACAAACTACTTCCCACAGTCGCTTTCCAAGCGGTTTAATGCCTTTATTATGAGATTGCCGGCAAAACCTCGGGCCGTAAGAGCCCTAAAAATCTTGCCGAGTGTGGCCGCATCGCTTAAATCGCAGCTGACGGCCTTTTTTCTTTGCCAATTCTGCGCCGCCGCCAGCGCCCTCTCGAACTCCTGTTCGTTCGTGAAGGAGGCCAGGATTCTTGCGGCCTCTTCATGTCGGACGTTCCTGCGTCTGAGCTCTTCTCGCAAGTGGCCGGCCCCGTAATATTTCTTGTGCAGCCAGGCCGCGTAAACCTTGTCGGCAAAGTCGGACTCATCCAAAAAGGAGTATCCCTCCAGGCGCTTTATAACGGCTGAAGCAACCTCGGGCGGACATCCCTGCCTTTTTAAAAGCAGTTCCATTTCCTTTGTGCTGCGGTCACGATAGGACAGCTTTTGCAGGGCAAAGTCATAAGCCCCGGCGAAATCAGTCAATTGTCGCTTTGTTCGCTTCAGCATTTTCAGCACTGCCCTCTTCTTTGGCCGGAGCGGAAACGGTTATGGCGCGGATTTTCTCATCAATTTCCTTTGCCATTTTCGCGTTGTTTTTCAAAAGCTCCTTGACATTTTCCTTGCCTTGTCCGAGTCTTTCGTCACCGTAGGAATACCAGGCGCCGCTCTTATTGATAATGCCGTAATCGACGCCCAGGTCGACCAGGCAGCTTTCGAGGGAAATGCCTTCGCCGTACATTATATCGAACTCGGCCTGTTTGAAAGGCGGAGCGATCTTATTCTTCACGACCTTGACCCTTGTGCGGTTGCCGATCATGTCGTTGCCGTTCTTCAAGGTTTCGACGCGCCTCACGTCAAGCCTGATGGTGGAATAGAATTTCAGCGCCCTGCCGCCGGTTGTCGTTTCGGGGTTGCCAAACATAACTCCGACTTTTTCACGGATCTGATTGATAAAAATAGCCGAAGTCTTGGATTTCGAAATAATGCCTGTCAGTTTGCGCAAAGCCTGGCTCATCAGGCGTGCCTGCAGACCCATATGGGAGTCGCCCATCTCGCCTTCGATTTCCGCACGGGGAACCAGGGCGGCGACGGAGTCGATGACGATAATGTCTATTGCGCCGCTGCGGACAAGCGCGTCGGCTATTTCCAACGCCTGTTCTCCATTATCCGGCTGCGATATCAGCAAATTGTCAACGTCAACGCCCAATTTACGGGCATAAATTGGATCAAGGGCATGCTCGGCATCGATAAAGGCGGCATATCCGCCCATCTTCTGGGCTTCCGCTATAATGTGCAGGGCAACGGTTGTCTTGCCTGATGACTCCGGTCCGTAAATCTCGGTAATACGTCCGCGCGGAATGCCGCCGACGCCGAGAGCGATATCGAGTGAAAGCGCCCCCGTAGGTATTACCTCTATGTTCATCTTGGCACCTGCTTCGCCCAGTTTCATAATCGAGCCTTTGCCAAAATCCTTTTCAATCTGACGCATTGCGAGTTCCAAAGCCTTTGTTTTGTCCATATCCATTCTTATACCCCCTATCTGAAAACATTATACAAACATTTGTTCGTCAGGTCAAGGTTTTAAATTAATTTTTTCCCAACAATTTCCCTGATCTCTGCCTGGCCGACCCGGTAAGCCTCGTTACAGAACTGGCAATGCACCTCCGTAATCTCGTCCTGCCTTAATTCGGCAATATCCTCCGCCGGCAAGGCCGCCAGCATCCCCAGCACCTTTTCTCTGCTGCAGCGGCAGCTGAAAGCAACGGGCAGGCTTTCCTTGATATCTGACGCAAGACCTCTTGCTATGCGCCTGACGATGTCTTCCGGCGTCATCCCCGCCTGCAAAAGCTCGGTTACGTAAGGCATTGTCAGCACGTTGTTTTCAAGCGTCGCCAGAACTTCCTCGCTGCAGCCGGGCATCGCCTGAACAAACCAGCCGCCCGCCGCCATAACCTCTCCGTCCCTGTCTAACATGACGCCAAGCGCCACGCTGGCCGGCGTCTGTTCAGACGTATAAAGATAGTTTGTAAGATCTGAGGCAATCTCTCCGTCTACGAGCTCGCAGACTCCGTTAAAAGGCTCGGCATTGGCAAGGAACCTTGTTACTGAAAGCATCCCGCTTCCCACGCCTCCGCCTACGTTCAGCTTGCCATTCTTCAGCGGCAGAAAGACGCCGGGGTTTTCCACATAACCACGAACGCTCGTGCCTTCCGCGTCTGCGACAATGGCTCCGAGCGGTCCGTCCCCCGCGAAGCGCAGGCTGACGCGTTCCCCATCCTTCATTGTAGCGGCAAAAAGCAAGGCGCCGGTCATGGCACGCCCAAGTGCTGCTGCCGCAAGATGCGCGCAATGATGCCTTTCCTTTGCCTCCTGCACCAGTCCGGCAGTGCAAAGAGCGTAAATCCTGACGCCTTCAGCCGTCGCTTTAACCAAATAATCCTTCATCTATACTCTCCGGTTTTCCTTATAGATTTTTCAGCAGGTTGGCCATTTCAATTGCGGCCATCGCTGCATCGACGCCTTTGTTGCCTGCCTTGGTACCCGCCCTTTCAACTGCCTGCTCGATGCTCTCCGTAGTAAGCACGCCAAAGGAAACAGGCGTTTCATACTGCAGGCTTATTGTGGCGATACCCTTGGAAACCTCGGCACAAACATAGTCAAAATGCGGAGTGGCTCCGCGAATAACGGCACCGAGACAGATAACCGCGTCATACTTGCCCGAGGCAGCCATTTTCTTTGCAGCCAGGGGTATTTCAAACGCTCCCGGCACCCAGGCCGTCGCCAGG
>JAAYIB010000087.1 GCA_012744295.1 Acholeplasmataceae bacterium | reverse complement strand
CTGCAAAAGAGGCCGGTTACAATCAACCGGCCTCTTTTTCTAGTGTTTAGGTTATAGTGAATCCGGATTTAACCTTACGAGGTCGATTGCGCCATTTTTCAAAATTACGCGGATGCTCTCGCCGTTCTTGATCTCCCCGGCAATAATCTTCTTTCCGAGTATGGTTTCTACGGTATGAACAATCAGCCGTTTAAGCGGCCTCGCACCGAAAGCGATGTCGAAGCCTGCTTCGGCCAGATACGCGACGGCTTCGTCCGTGTAGGAAAGCTTAAGCTCGAGCTGGCTGCTCAGCCTCGCACCAAGCTCGTCAAGAACAAGCCTGACGATATCCTTGATCTGTCCTTGTCCAAGAGCATGGAAAACAACGATGTCATCAACACGATTCAAAAATTCCGGCCGGAAGAAGCTCATCAGCAACTCCTGTACTTCCTCGCGCGATACCTTGCCCTGCTTTTTCAAAATATCAGCCGAACCAAGATTGCTGGTCATGATGATCAGAGTATTCTTGAAATCCACATTCCGCCCCTGACCGTCTGTCAATCGCCCATCGTCGAGAACCTGCAGCAGAACGTTAAAGACATCCGCATGGGCTTTCTCAATTTCGTCAAGCAATATCACCGAATATGGTCTTCTTCTGACGGCCTCGGTCAGCTGCCCGCCTTCTTCGTAGCCGACGTAGCCCGGAGGCGCTCCGATCAAACGTGAGACAGTGTGCTTTTCCATGTATTCACTCATATCAAGCCTGATCATGTTACGTTCATCGTCAAAAAGAACCTCCGCAAGAGCTTTGGCCAGTTCCGTCTTGCCGACGCCGGTCGGCCCGAGGAAAATAAAGGAACCTATTGGCCGGGCCGGATCCTTGATTCCTGCCCGTGCCCGCACAACCGCCTCGCTGACGGCTTTGACGGCCTCCTCCTGCCCGACAACCCTTTTGTGCAGAATTTCTTTTAGATGCACAAGCTTGTCCCTCTCGCCTTCGAGCAGCCTCTGCACGGGAATTCCTGTCCAGGTGCTCACAACTCTCGAAATATCGTCCTCATCCACCTCTTCCTTCAGCAACTCTCCCTCTTTTTCATTTTTGCCGCTTTCCAGTTCCTTTAGGTTTTTTTCCAGCGCAGGCAAACGTCCGTATTTAAGCTCCGCCAGTTTGTTGAGATTGTACTCGCGTTCAGCCGTTTCCATCTCCTGACGGACTTCGTCAATGGTTCTTTTGACCTCGCGCACCTTGGCTATAGCCGCTTTTTCCTTGTCCCAGCGGGCTGTAAGCTCAGCGTTGGCAGCCTTCAGCGTGGCCAGCTCCTCTTCCAGTTTTTTCCTGCGGTCCTGCGACTGCTGGTCGCTTTCCTTGATCAAAGCCTGCGCCTCTATTTCCAGCTGCAGGATGCGTCTCTTGCTTTCGTCGAGTTCGGCGGGCAGGGAATCGATCTCCGTCCGCAGCCTTGCCGAAGCTTCGTCTATCAGGTCAATGGCCTTATCCGGCAGAAAGCGGTCGTTGATATAACGGTTTGATAAAACCGCCGCAGCCACGAGCGCGGTATCCTTAATCCTGACTCCGTGATGAACCTCATAACGTTCTTTCAGTCCGCGCAGGATCGAAATCGTATCCTCGACGCTTGGCTGTTTGACCATCACCGGCTGGAAGCGGCGTTCGAGCGCGCTGTCCTTTTCAATGTATTTGCGGTATTCGTTCAAGGTAGTCGCACCGATGCATCTAAGCTCGCCGCGCGCCAGCATGGGCTTAAGTATGTTGCCCGCATCCATTGCTCCTTCAGCTGCTCCCGCGCCGACAACCGTGTGCAGCTCGTCGATAAACATGATGATTTGCCCGGCGGAGTCGGAAACAGCCTTCAAAACTTTCTTCAAACGTTCCTCGAATTCACCGCGAAATTTTGCTCCGGCTACCAGCGATGCCAAATCAAGCGCGTAGAGCATTTTGTTCTTCAGAGTTTCCGGAACGTCGCCCGTTACCACGCGGCGCGCAAGACCCTCTACGATCGCCGTTTTGCCGACTCCGGGCTCTCCGATGAGGACGGGGTTGTTTTTCTTGCGGCGGGACAGGATTTCTATCGCCCGCCTGATTTCCTCGTCGCGTCCTATGACCGGATCAAGGTCTCCTCTGCGAGCCTTCTCAGTCAAATCCTGCCCGTATTTCTCCAGGATTTTCCGGTTTTCTTCGTCGCCTTTACCGCTTGCGTACTGCATGTATAATGCCTTGACTTTCTTTTTGTCGATTCCGTATTTACGGCATAGGGCCACAGCCTCGCTGTCTCCGTCTTCGGCAATGGCGCCTATTAGGTGCGCAAGATTGACCTCTCCTTCGGCGGCCTCCTTTTCTACAAGCGCGAACACACGCGCCAAACCGGTGCTCATGCGCAAAGCATCCTGACCCTTGACCTGGGGTATTTTCCGCAAAAGCTCGGAAACTTCCTGGGAAAACGCTTTATCGTCAATTTCAAGATTCTGCAGCAGAAACTTGAAAAACCCGTCCTGGCCGCATAAGCTTGCCAGAAGGTGAACCGTGCTCATCTCCTGATTGTAGTTCATAATCGCTTGCTGCTGGGCCGCTTCAAGCAGTGCCTTCAATTCTTCACTGTAACGTTCTTCCTTCATATCTCTACACCTCCGCTGCCTTTTTGCATTTTTTTCAAATCATTGCAGGCTCTTTGCTTTTCTAGTTCAAGTCATCATTATTACTTGCCTGACTAAATTTTAAAGCCAAAAGGTCAAAAAGTCAAACCGTTTTTATACGGTTCCCTTGACAAGGGCGCTCTATCGTGACAAAATATTAAATATTCTTGCAAAGAAGGGATAAAAATTGACTACTGCCTCACTTTTTACAGGCTTTACCTGCCTTATCTCCGTACAATTCGTCAGCACTTTGCTTGTCGGCCTCTTTGGCTGGACGTTTCCTCCTGCCCTGCTCGGCATGATCATCCTCACAGGATTGCTGCTGCTTAAGGTTATAAGCATCAGAACCGTAGAAGACATCTGCACGCTGCTTCTGGAAAAAATGGGACTGCTGTTCGTGCCGGCAGGAGTAAGCATTCTGCTTTTTACCGACCTCATCATCAAGGAAAGCCTGGCAATTTTCGCAACAATCATCATCAGTTCACTGGTCGTTATGATTGTGACAGGCCTTACCGTGGACTTTTTGCTGAAAAGGGGTGAGACGAAAGAATGATTCCGGAAATCGTACTCAACTCACCGTTAATTGGACTTGCCGCCACCCTGCTATCTTACAAACTCGGCGAACGCCTCACTGAAAAGCTCGGCGTTTCCTTTCTCCCGCCAATACTTACAGCTTGCGCCCTGCTGATGGCCCTGATCAGTTTTACTCCGTTTTTTTCGTACGAACAGTACCAGCTTGGCGGCTCCTTCATTCACTTTTTACTGGGACCGGCAACAATTGCCCTGGCACTTCCCCTGGTCAACAACTTCGCTACCCTCTGCAGGCACTGGAAGATTCTACTTGCGGGCGCTTTTGTCGGCTCGGTGGCCGGCATCGCCTCCGTCATTCTTTGCGCGCGCTTTTTTGGCGCATCTCCTCAAGTTGTTATGTCACTGATACCTAAATCTGTGACGACGCCTATCGCCATGGACATCTCAGCAGGATTGGGCGGTATTCCGCCCCTGACCGCTGCCTGCGTGATTTTCACGGGCATTTTTGGCGCGATGGCAGGGCACAAGGTTCTCGCCTTATGCCGCGTCAAAAAAGACATTGCCATAGGCCTCGCCATCGGAGCTTCGAGCCATGCCCTCGGTGTCAGTACCTGTATCGGCAAAAGCAGCCTGCAGGCAGCCATCGGCAGCCTGGCCATAGCGCTAGTCGGCATAGGCACAGCTCTTCTTTCCGGCTCCGTCCTCTCATTGCTTGACAATTTCCGTTAAGCTCCCAACAAAAAGCCACAGCGGCTTTTGCATTGCTTCACGCTCATAACAAGGCAGTCCTGCCTTGTTACG
>JAAYIB010000086.1 GCA_012744295.1 Acholeplasmataceae bacterium | reverse complement strand
TTTTCAGTTGCAGTGCCTGTCGTCTTTCTCTTATTTGCGCCGGCAGTCTTGCTCCCCAGTTTTTTATCGGCGGGTTTTTCACTTGCAGCACCTGTTTTTCTGGTCTGGCGCTTTATTTCGGTACGGCCGGCGCTCGTCCTTCTTGCTATAGTTTCGCCTTGCAGGTTCTGCCTTTCCATCTTGATCTTCAGTTTATCTTCAAGTTGTTTTAACCAGCGGACTTCATCCGCCGTATATAAGGTGACTGCAATTCCGTCGCGCCCTGCTCTTCCCGTTCGGCCGATGCGATGCACATACCAATCGACGTCGTGGGGAATGTCATAGTTGATTACATGGGTGACTCCTTCTATATCCAGGCCTCTTGCCGCGAGGTCAGTAGCGACCAGAATCTGAAGCTTGGCGTCGCGGAAGGCCTTCATCACGGTCTTTCGTTTTGCCTGGGACATCTCACCATGCAGGACATCGACGTTATATTGCTTCGTTGCCAGGGAATCAGATAAAGCAATTGCCCGCTCCTTGCTAAAACAGAAAATCAACATAAGGTAAGGATTAAATCGGGAAATCAAGCTTTCCAGAGCACGTTCCTTGAAGTCATCCGTTGTTTTTATGCAAATCTGCTTAATAGCGTCAACAGTGGCTTTCTCGGGATTGATGTCAATCAGGGCACAATTTCTCGTAAGCCTTTTACCCAGCTTTCTGACTTCTTCCGATAATGTCGCCGAACAAAGTACCGTCTGACGTTCCGGCGATGTCATCGCGATTAGCTCGGCCGCCTCGTCAATAAAGCCCTGTTCGAGCATTTCGTCGACCTCGTCTAAAATTAGGTAACTTACACCACCCAGGTTGGTGTTGCCCTTTCTGATATGGTCGAGAAGTCTGCCGGGGGTTCCCACCATCATGTGCGTAACACCCTGCAGCTTGCTTTTTTGCTGTTCAAAATCTCGTCCGCCGCTGACAGACAACACTTTAATTTCTTTGGTACCAATCAGCTTTTTGGCTTCCGTTGTTATTTGCGTCGCTAATTCGCGCGTAGGCACTATGATAAGAGCCTGCACAAACTTTTTCTCCGATTTTATTTTCTCCATCAACGGGACAAGGAAGGCAAGCGTCTTGCCGGTCCCGGTCTGGGCTCTGACAATAACATCCTTACCTGCAAACAAAGCAGGAATAACCTGTTCCTGCACCGGCATTGGTTTAACAATACCCGCTTTTTTTAAAAGTCCGACGGTTTCGGAACAAACTTTAAGACCGGCAAAACCTGTTGTCATTTTAATCCCTCTTTTCATGGAAAACTTGTTATAAGCAAAAGAGCGCCCCAAGCCGGGCGCTCTCTTCAAACTTTTTTAATATACTGGTGCCGAGGACCGGAATCGAACCGGTACGGAGATCACTCTCCGAGGGATTTTAAGTCCCTTGCGTCTGCCAGTTCCGCCACCCGGGCGAAGTGAAGTCTTTTAATAGCCGATTCCGGCCGCCAGTGTCAATGAAATTTGATTGCCGGAAAATGCCTCGAGGGAGCTCCTAAATGTCTGAAGATGTTCAAAAATGTCCCCACTGCGGCAAAACCGTCAGGGTCTATCGCAACCCTTTCCCCACGGTCGACATCATCATTTCCACAGGCGAAAAGATCGTTCTCATCCAGCGTCGCAATCCGCCATTCGGCTGGGCGCTGCCCGACGGTTTCGTCGACTACGGAGAA
>JAAYIB010000085.1 GCA_012744295.1 Acholeplasmataceae bacterium | reverse complement strand
CAGGAAAACCGCAGACATTTCGGGCGGCACCGTGCTGTTAAAACCGCTTTCCGCTATCGGCCTGCCTAAAGCGTCATGTCTGCCGCTCTTTCTGTTCACGGCACCCTTCAGCAACGAATCAAGCGACAACTCGATGCCGCTCAGGCCGTTGTCGTCGATACCGACGAACCCTAAAACATGTGAGGCCATGGTGGTCTTCGTATAATAACGCTTGCTTTCTTCAAGAAAATGCAGTCCCGACAGTTTATTGTCCTTGATGATCCTTGTAACTTCTTCGTACTCCGCAGGATTCATAGCCCTTTTTAGCCACAGGAAGCGCAACTCGCCGGCAAAATCGGCATAAAGCTCCTCTGGGCTGACCTTAAGAATCGGCGATAAAAGTTCTGCCGCAAGCTGCCTCGGATTACGTTTAGGTTGTTTGCCGCGCTCCCACAGGTCGGGGTTGTCATCCATCTGCTTGGGATCAACATACAGGGACTTACTCATGATGCTGACAGCAAGTTCCTCACCGTTACGATCGAGAATGCTGCCGCGCGGCGAATAAACCTTTTCAACGCCGGCCGTCTGCTCGAAGGCTTTTCGGGCCAATTCGTCGCCGCTAAAGATTTGGAGCCAGAACAAACGGGCAAGAACAAGCCCGAAGGCCCCCAAAATCAAGGCTCCGATCCAACCGGAACGCCTCTTGCCTGCCTCTATGCCAAAATAGCGTTTCACGGCCGCCACCCCCTTGGGCGCGTCCGCTTATTTGCCAGTTCCTGTTTGCGCTGTTCGAAAACAGCCGCCACCTCCTGTTTGGCGCTCTCCTGTCCGGTCTCGTCACGGTAAACAGCAACAACGAGTCCGATTGCAATCATATTCGCTATCAGCGCTGTGCCGCCGTAACTGATAAAGGAGAGCGGTACGCCAATTACCGGAAGCAGACCGCAGACCATTGCCATATTTGCAACAGCCTGACCAACAATCAGGAAATTGACACCCGTCACTAAAAGGAAGCCGCTTGCACTTTTTGTATTAAGGGCAATCCTGTGAATGGCTGCTGCCAAGAGCAAAAAGAGCATAATCAGAAAAGAGGCGCCCAAAAACCCCCACTCCTGGCAAAAAATGGCAAAAGCGAAATCCGTGTGTGCCTCGGGCAGATAGAAAAATTTGCCTGTGCCCAGCCCGAAGGACGTCCCGAAAAAGCCACCGCTGCCAATCGCAGTCAAAGCTTGGACAACCTGGTAACCGGTATTGGCCGCGTCCTGCCAGGGATCGAACCATATCTTCACACGTGCGAGGCGGTAGGGCGCAACGGCCACCAGGATGGCTGCTGCTGCCAGACTGGCCCCCAAAAGAATGGCCAGCTGAAGTTTTGGCAAACCCGCAACTATGTACAACCCAACCATCAAGGCAAAGATAATTGCAGCCGTACCCATATCCGGCTGCAGGAAAACCAAAAGGGCGAAAGCGCCTGCTTGAAAAAAGGCGATGTTGGAAGGATTTCTAAAAATGGAAGCAGGCTTTTTGCTGTGCAGAAATTCGCCCAAAGAGCCCGCTCCGAGCAAAATTATGGAAAGCTTGACAAACTCTGACGGCTGAACGCTTTGGCTCCCAACGTAAAGCCAACGCTGCGCACCCTTGCTGGTCACGCCGAAAAGATCGACACAGACCAGAACGACAAGGAAAATGGCGTACCAGAGGTGACGGAACCTCAGCCATGTCCTGTAATTAAAATACCAGCCGACAAGAGCCATCGGTACCAGTCCGACAAGAGCCGCACGGACATATTGAAACAGAAAGTGATAACCGTTGTCATAGGTTTCCCTGGCTTCAACAAAGCTGGCGCTAAAGACGTTGATGGCGCCAATCGTCATAAGTAGAAATGTCAGTACCAGAACGGCATCCTTGGGATTGTCCCAGAACAGAAAACGCTTGTGCATATCCTCACCCCGTGTAAGATTAGAAAACTGCCTCGCAAAAACAAATCGGATTGCCCAAAGCACTGAATTTCATTTCGTATTCCGTCATGACCCGATTCGGATGCTCCGAATGATGAAGGTCATAACTTAAAGCTATGATTTCGAGCCCGCAGGCTTTAAATTCTTCGATGGAAAAATCAAACAACGCCCTGTTGTCTGTTTTAAACCTTAGATGCCCGCCTGCTCCCAGCAGGTTTTTATAAATTTCAAGAAAACTCCGATGCGTCAGGCGCCTGCGCTCATGTCTTGCCTTGGGCCAGGGGTCGCTGAAATTCAAATAAATTTCCTTGATTTCACCAGGTGCGAACCAGTCCTCGAGGTAAGCCGCGTTGCCGCAAATAATCAGCGCGTTCCCGTTTCCTGCCTCCTTGGCCTTTTTCGCGGCATAATAGGCTACGTCCTGCTGCGTCTCAACCCCTATATAGGCTTTGTCCTTATTGAGTTCGGCCATACCGTTGATAAAAGCCCCCTTGCCGCAGCCAATTTCGAGGGCAATTTTCTTGCCCGGGAAAAAGCGACTCCAGCTTCCCTTGTGAGAGTCGATGTTTTCTAAAATGACGTATTCGTCTTTTAATTCCATGATAGCGTCTTTGATCCACGCTTTCTTTCTGAGCCTCATTGCAAACCACCCTTGATTTTTTTGAATGAAAATTTTAAAATGCCTGAAACCGCACTTACTACATTATATAACAAACAACCGCAAAACAAAATCGCCAACAAGCTCCAAAGTCAAAAGGCATGACAACCCAAACGGTTGCCATGCCTTGCTCAGCCCTATTCTTCTTCCTTTGGACCAAGACCGTATTTCTTCAGATAACGGTACAATGTTACACGGCTTACGTCCAGCATGCCTGCCAGTTTGCTGATGTTGCCTCCTGCCGACTTCCAGGCCGCTATGAAAGCATCCTTGTCATATTTCCATGATTTTTCGAGCGTTCTGTCACCGGGAAGCTTGATGTTATCCGCTTCGATGATACTTCCCGGCGTATGGAAGAAAGCCTGTTCGATTACGCCCTGCAGCTGTTTGATGTTACCGGTCCAGCTGCAGCCGGTCAGAAGCTGCAGAGCCCTGTTGGAAAGCCTCTTGGGCGGCAGGTTGTGCTGCGCCGACATTTCCGCCAGGATGTGGGTGGCAATGACCTCGATGTCCTTTACCCTTTCCCTTAGCGGCGGTACACGGATTACCGTATTTAGAACCAGCTCATAGAGCTCGCGTGAGAACAAGCCCTTGTCTGCCAATCTTTTCAGATTGGAGTCGCAGGCCGCGATAACGCGGACGTTCAGTTTCTTTCTGACGCCCGTTTCCCTGTTCACAATACCGTTCTTCAAGGCCTCGGCCAATTTGTCGCCCATCTCTACAGGCAATTTTTCCACTTCGTCCAAAAAGAGGGTCCCGCCCAATGACAATTCAAGTTTGCCGGCCGTCGGCTGATTGTCGCTGTCTTTTGCACCGAAGAATTCGGCTTCCAGCTCCGGCAGGGGGCCGTTGTAACACTTGACTACGATCAGGGGCGCCGCCGCACGCGGACTTGCCTGGTGAATGCCGTGGGCCAGCCTTTGCTTGCCCGTTCCCGGTTCTCCCTGTATCAGGATGTTGTTGTCGCTGCGGGCAATACGGGATGCCTTGTGCTGCAGGGCCAAAAACTCGTTGGTTTCGCCGACCATGCTGTACAGGCTGTATCTGGAGCTGTAGCCGGTAGCATGGGCAATCGTTGTTTTCAAATCCTCTATTGACATGGAAAGCACCAGCGCTCCATCGACCTCATTTGCCGTTTTAACAGGCAAAACGGTCGTGATGTCTTCGTAAGTGCGGTCCTGGGTAATCCAGGTTATTTCCCGGCGATGAGTGGGAGAACCCTTCAGGGCCTTCTTGATCGGAATGTGCTCATAATTCAGGAAGACATCGTCCAGTTTCTCCTTGCCCTCCAGACGGTTTAAGGCGTTGTCGTTACAGTATTTGATCTTTTCATCCTTGCCCACCCAGTAAACCGATACGGGCAGCTCGTTCATCGTCATGCTGTAGATATTCCAATACTCCAGAAGATGCAGATGCTGTTCGATGGAATACTTCATGGTAAGCAGGAGGGAAAGCAGCATGTCATACGGCAGATCGCCCTGGTCAAGCGAGAAGAAGGCGATAATGTAACGGATTTTCCCGTTAACGCAGATCGGAGCACTGCAGGCATCCCCGGAGTGGCTGTCCTTGATCCACATTTCGGGGCCGAACATCAAAAAAGGCACCTTGTGCTCACGAGCGACGCTGATGCTCGAAGTGCCGACATCCTCCTCCAAAACGCGCATGCCCTGGATATCCTCAATCACCCGCTGGAAGAAGGGCAAGGCATAATTCTTGATTACGTAACCCTCTTCGTCTATCAGAAGCATGCTGAGGTTATGCACGTTGAAATGCTGCTTGTTCTGCTCGAACAAACCGTCCACGTATTTGACAATAAATTCGTGCGTTTTCTGATGTGCGACAATTTCTTCCTTGCTCAGCTTGTTAAGCTTCGGCATGGTGTCGTGAGGCAGCCGCAAGGCTGCGCAGCGCTGCCAGGACTCGGCCACCCATGGGTGCACGTTCGGGTCAACCACGCCTTCCTCCATGAACTTCTTATAATATGAAGCTAATTTTTCCTTGTTTCTTCTCTCTCGAATCATTCAACTTGCCCTCCAATTCTGACGCCCGCTTGAACCTTTGCTGACTTGTATTATTCGACGCGTCTTTTGTAAATCCTACAAGAAAACTTTAAAAACTATAAATTTTGTTACATTTATTTAGCACCTGCGGTCTAATCTGCCAACAGCCTGCGTGCACCGTAATAACGAGTACGCCAATAATCCTCGCTCAGGCTGCTCAGCATGACTCCGCGCGACGACGACGCGTGCCAGAACTTTCCTCCTCCCGCATAAATGCCCACGTGCGAGGCACCCGGCTCATAGGTCGTAAAGAAGACAAGGTCACCTGCCTGCAGATTTTTCCTTAACACAAAGATACCCTCAAGGCACTGCTCGTCTGCCAGACGCGGCAGCTTAGCCTTATGCCGGGCAAAGACATACTGCACGTAACCCGAGCAGTCAAAGCCCTTTGCCGTGATGCCGCCGAATCTGTACGGGACGCCTTCGAGGCGCTACGCCGTCCTGACTATGTCGCTTCCCTTCACGCCACGGATACCCTCCCTGGCAAAAGCTTCATTGATTATTCTTTGATAAGTCCTGTCATCTAGGAGACCCGTAATTTTAAGCTTGTGCTTCTTCTGAAACTCTCGTACGGCTTTTTCCGTTTCCTGCGAAAAACTGCCGCTTGTTTCCGTCTTTATACCGACAATGTTCAGCTTTTGCTGCGCCACCTTGACCTTCCAGCCTTTATCGCCCAACTTAAGGACTGCCGGTGCAGCTTCTGCAAAAACAGGCAGGAGGACAAAGCAGAAAACAGTTAAGAAAAGTGCCAGCCAGGAATTGCGCCGCATACCCTGCCACCTCCGGTTCAATATCTGGTATTGTTATAAACGTCCCACTCCTTCAGTTTAGCCAGCTTCTCGGCAGCCTGTCCTATTTCCTCGAGCAGTCTCGGCTTGTCCTTGGGCAAAGTGCCCGCGAGCCCCACGTAATTGGAAACATGGTTGCTGCGGAAGAGGCAGTGACTGCCGGCCGGCAATTCCGTCAGGGCAATTATTTTTTCCAGCTCAAGCATGATGCCCTGTGGTGTGAGCGGATGAAATTCGCCGCGTTCGTATTGCTCTAAAAGTTCGCTGCCGCGATAAAGCATCAGCGTGATGGCGCTCAACATATTGGGACGAATCAGGCTGATGGCTTCAGCAGTTTTTGCGGCATGTTTATCCGATCCCCCTTTCCCCGCAAGTCCGAGGATAATCATCAGGGAAAGTTTCATTCCGGCATCGACAACCCGGCGTCCCGCTTCCACCGCCTCAGGTCCGGTCACTCCTTTTTTGACAGCTCGCAAAACGTCGTCGTCACCGGTTTCCATTCCATAGTACAAAAGCTTCAGTCCAGCCTGCTCGAGCCTGCGCAATTCGTCGACCGGCTTATGCAGGATATCCTTCGGGGCCGCATAGGAAGAAACTCGCTGCAGTCTCGGGAAGATCTCGAAAAGAGTCTGCAGGATCTTTAAAAGTTTTGCCGTTGAAAGCACGAGTGCGTCACCGTCTGCCAGAAAAACCCTTCTGACCTGGTTTTTACCGAAATGGGCGGCCAGAGAGATTTGCCGCTCGATTTCCTCGTCGGTGCAAGTCATGAAGGGGACGCCCCTGTACATGTTGCAGTAAGTACACTTGTTGTGGGCGCAGCCGCGAGTCACCCGCAGAATGAAGCTGTTCGCCTCGCTGGGCGGTCGAAAAACCGGCGTTTCATATGAATCAAAGAACATATGTTATCTCCTAACGACATCAAATTTAATGCTTTAACAACACACACTGCCGATTTTTTTACAAAAATCGCTGCGCGTCTTACCAATCAGTTACTTATAATACACTTTACTGTAACTATTATATAACATTTTCGTAGTATTTTTATAAAATTTACAATTTGCAGTTTGTGAATTTATTGTAAAATACACAAACTTTACAAAAACTTCTTGTGTATTCAATATTATATGACTTTTTGTCTTGCATTTTCCATTAGTG
>JAAYIB010000084.1 GCA_012744295.1 Acholeplasmataceae bacterium | reverse complement strand
TCTTCGTCTTCTAAAAAGTCGAGAAAGCACTCGTCAATAAGAAGCCTCGCGCCGACTTCCCTGCACCTGTTCAATATGGCAAGCAGAGTGGCTTGATCTGTCAAGGTTCCCGTAGGATTGTTCGGATTACACAATACAACGATGTCTGTGCCTTGTTTTATGTGCGACAGAATGGTGGTGCCTATTTTGAAGTCATCGTCAGGATTCAGGTTGTAGTAGTCAAGCTTGCAGAAAACCGTTTGCAGCGCTTTTTCATAATCAGCAAACGTAGGCGCGGGAATGAGCGCCCGGCGCGGCCGCAAGGCAAGCATCAGCCTGAAAAGAACATCGGCAGCCCCGCTCCCGAAAAAAATCTGTTCTGCCTTGACTGAAAGGTCAGCTGCAATTGCCGTCGTCAGTTCTCGGCAAAAAGGATCGGGATAGGCGGAACAAGTTAAAACGGCCTTCCTCAATGCTGTTTTCACCCCTGCCGGCAAGCCCAGAGGATTGACGTTGGCTGAAAAATCGACAATTTTTATGCCTGTTTCAATCTTTTGCAAGGAATATACGTCCCCGCCATGAACATATTTATACATGAAAAACATCCTTTAAAAATATTATCGAAAGCCTGATAATCGCCATAAGCGCGAGACTGAGAACCGAAGTAACAAGCATCAGGTTGTTGGCCTTTTTAATATCATTTAACTCTGCCTTTTTAACCGCTTCACCGATAGTTTGCTTTGGCACAAACCTGCCTGCATAAAAATGGCCGCCGCCTAATTCTATGTTGAGCGCTCCCGCACAGGAAGCCTCGGTCTGTGCGGAGTTTGGGCTCAAATGGTTGTTTCTGTCGCGAAGAAAAATTCTGCAGGCGCCCTTGTAATCATACGCCAAAAAGTAGCTGGCGGCAATCATCAGGACCCCGGCCAATCGTGCCGGCAGAAAATTGAGCAGGTCGTCCAACCGCGCGGAACATCTGCCAAAATACAAGTATTTTTCATTCCTGTACCCTACCATCGAATCCATGGTGTTGACAGCCTTGTACAGAAAAGTCAGCGGCGCGCCACCTATAAACATAAACAACATAGGTGCCACAATCCCGTCGGTTGTGTTTTCGGCAACAGTTTCCACTGTTGCCTTTGTAACTTCTTCCTCGTTCAAGTCAGCCGTATCACGCCCGACTATGAACGAAAGCTGTTTTCTTGCCGCCTCGATGCCTTCGGTCCTGAGCTTGTCATAAACCTTCATGCTCTCAGCCTGCAAACATTTTGTCGCGAAAAGCTGGTAAAACATAAAAGCTTCCAGAATAAAGGCAAGCTTTGGACTTGCTGCTTCCGCCATCCGTAAAATGAACCAGGGAACAATAAATGCTGCCCCGGTTACGGCAACTGCCAGCACCGCACCGGCTACAAGCAGGTTGCTGGGATTTTCCCCGCTTATTCTCCGCAGTCCCTTCTCTAAAACATCAATTAGCCTTCCGATCAGGCAGATAGGATGAGGCAGCCCGCGCGGGTCGCCAAGAAGAAGGTCCATGATAAAGCCTGTCGATATTGCCGCGACCGTCGTCATAGTTTTTCCGTCCTTTCAATGCAATCATAACTTCCTGTTCACAAGCGTTTGCGGCAAGCCCTGATAAAATTGGCTGCAAAATCAGGATTTCCGCATAGATGCATGTGCGGATAGCCTGCATGCAAGCTTTTTGTAGCGTACGTGCAGCGCCAGGCATCTCTCCCGTCTGCTTTTTTCGCGATATAAGCGTTTCCTTCGCAGTCACTTTCCGAATAATGAAACTCATGCGCCCTGATGCTGCCGCCTCTGTTCGTCAAAACATTGTCCTCAAGAGCTTCCAGCGACATATAGCCAAAATGGTTCAGGCCTTCCGTCATAGTTACAGTGCCGGGAATAGCACCCACCCATTTCCAGCTTCTGCCTTCCTTATCTTTGAAAGTTCGGTGCAGATACATATAGCCTCCGCACTCGGCAATGCAGGGCAGGCCATCAGATAATTCCCGGCCTATGCTTTGCAGCATCTCTTGATTACGGGCAAGCTCCTCTGCGTAAAGTTCCGGGTAACCCCCTCCAAGCAGCAAGCCCTGACAAGCAGGCAGTGCTATGTCACTCAGTGGACTGAAGAAGATGATGTTCGCACCCATCTTCCGAAGCAGGTCAAGCGAGTCCTGATAGTAGAAACAGAAAGCGTTGTCTTTCGCTACTGCAATTGTTACCTTGCCTACGTACTTCGTTTCAAGTTCTTCCCAGCACAATTCCGGCGCTTTCCGGGCCGCTTCGAGAATACCCTCGACATCGATAGTCTTGTCGGCCTGGCTCGCCAGCCGGCCTATTATTTCCTGCAGGTTCTTGATTTCATCAGCCGTTATAAGCCCAAGGTGCCTGCTTGCAAAAGAACACCCATCCACCTTCGGCATATGGCCGAAAACCTTGAGACCGCATTCTTTCTCTATTATTTTCTTATAGTGGAGATAACCCTTGCTTCCGGTATTGTTCAAAATCACACCGATGATGTTACTATCTTTTCTAAAATCCCTGAAGCCGTTTATCAAGGCGGCAAGAGACAACGAGGCACCCTTGACGTCAATTGCGAGAATGACGGGCGTGCCGGTAAGCTTGGCCAGTTCATAGGCGCTGCCGTCAATTGCTGTTCCAATGCCGTCATAATATCCCATAACACCTTCTAAAACAGCAACATCCTTTTGCAGAGAATTTTTTGCCAGCAAGGCACGGCAGGTGCTTTCACCCAGCATGTACACGTCTAAATTTCTTGATTCCGCGCCTGTCACTTTACCATGAAACATCGGATCAATATAATCGGGTCCGGCCTTGTACGCAGCGGGCTCAAGTCCCCTGTCCATCAGAGCACGCAAAAGAGCGCAGGTAATTGTTGTTTTGCCCGAACCGCTGCTAGGAGCAGAGATCATAAACCGCGGAATGTTGGTTCGCATGTCGTTTCCTCTTTCCTTCTTGCCGTAATTATATAGATCGGGTTCTGCCCCTTCATTAGATTGTAATCGCCAATTTTTTCAGAGCGGGCAGTGACCAAATTCAGGATTTCCGTGTCGTAATCCTGCCTTTCCCTATAGTATTCCATACTTGAAAGCAAAGTTTCAAGCGTTATTGCCGTTATGACAATCCGCGCAGCCGGATTTTTTTGATAGATTTCGTTTAAAATCAATGTGATTTTGCCGCTGCTTCCGCCTATAAAGACGCAGTCTGCAGGCGGAGCGCCTTTAATAG
>JAAYIB010000083.1 GCA_012744295.1 Acholeplasmataceae bacterium | reverse complement strand
GACGTCGATAGTACCGCCGCCGATGTCGACCACCATCGCACCTCGCGATTCGCTGATTTCGAGTCCCGCGCCCATGGCTGCGGCAATGGGCTCCTCAATCAGATACGTGCTGGCTGCGCCGGACTGAATGGCCGCCTCCAATACCGCCCTTTTTTCGACCGTAGTTACTCCCGAAGGAATACAGATAACCACGCGCGGCTTGAAAAACATGCTTCGGCCCGCAACTTTCTGAATTACGTGCTCGAGCATGCTCTGCGTCGTGTCATAATCAGCTATAACGCCTTCCCGGAGGGGCCTGATGGCCACAATGTTGCCGGGCGTGCGTCCGAGCATCGTTTTTGCCTCTTCGCCGATGGCCAGAATCTTATTGGTATTCTTGTCTATAGCTACCACGGAAGGCTCGCACAGGACAATCCCGCTGCCCCGCAGATAGACGAGGATGTTGGCGGTACCAAGGTCAACGCCGATGTCGACGCTCTTGAACAATTTCATAGTTTTTCGCTCCATGTTTCAAATTTAGACTGTTTGCCGCGTGATATCCGCGCCAAGACTGCAGAGCTTGGCGACAATCTCCTCGTAGCCGCGGTCAATATGGTAAATGTCCCCTATTTCGGTAACGCCTTCTGCCACAAGCCCGGCCAGAATCATCGCGGCTCCTGCCCTGAGGTCGGTCGCCCGCACCTGGCAGCCCATCAATTTCGGCACGCCCTGCACGGTGGCGCTGCGTCCCTCTGTATGGATATCGGCACCCATGCGAATCAATTCCTCGACATGCATGAACCTGTTCTCAAAGACGGTTTCCGTGACGAGACTCCTGCCTTCGGCAATCGTCATCAGCGCCATTACCTGGGCCTGCATATCCGTCGGAAAACCGGGGTAAGGGAGCGTCTTGATCGTAATTGCCTTTACCTTTTCGGCTCCGACGACACGGACGCCGCCGATATCTTCGTAAACCGCCGCACCCGCTTCCCTGAGCTTCGCGATCAGAGGTTTCAAGTGCTCGCACAGGACATTCTCCACGCGTACGTCGCCTCCTGTCATTGCCGCAGCCACCATATAGGTTCCGGCCTCTATCCTGTCGGGAATTACCGTATGTTCGGCACCTTTGAGCTCTCTGACGCCGCTGATATGCAGTACGCTTGTACCGGCTCCGCGCACCTTGGCACCCATTACGTTCAGGTAATTCGCCAGGTCGACAATTTCAGGCTCCTGAGCGGCGTTCTCGATTATTGTCACGCCCTCGGCCATAGAAGCGGCCATCATCAGGTTTTCGGTCGCGCCAACGCTGGGGAAGTCAAGATAAATCGTCGTGCCGACAAGTCCGTTCGGTGCCGTTGCCTCGATAAAGCCGTGGCCGCTTTCGATTTTTACTCCCAAAGCTTCGAAGCCCTTCAGGTGGATATCAATCGGACGAGTCCCGATCGCGCAGCCTCCGGGCTGGGAAATTCTGGCATGGCCCTTACGCGCAAGGAGCGGTCCCATGACGAGAAAGGACGCGCGCATGCTGCGGACGAGTTCATAAGGCGCTTCGCAGGAAGTTATCTCGCTGCTGTCAATTGTCAGTACGCCTTTTTCCTCAGTGCAGATCCTGATGCCAAGGCACTTAAGCACCGAACAGATTGTACGGACGTCTTCCAGATCAGGAATTTCCTCAAGCCGGCTGGGCGTCCTGCCCAGAATTGAAGCCGCTATGATCGGCAGAACCGCATTCTTGGCGCCGCTAGTTTTAACGGTGCCCGCCAGCCGCCTGCCGCCTCTGATTATAAGTTTTTCCACAAATTTTCCTCCCAAGGCCCATCTCTATCAAATGAAGCGTAATTTTTAAGTTTGTATCTTATTTATTCTATCACCATGTCCACAACTTTGGCAATCCTGGTTCGAAATGCCAAAAATCCGGGCAGCCGCTGTAAAGGTGGCGGACGCCCGGACCGATTCTATTCGAACATTTTCATGTTGTTGGCCGCGTCGGTACTGATTCTCATTTTCTTCGCAATCTCTTCCTGCTGCAGACGCCTTTCTTCCTCCAGCTCCTTCAGGCGTTTGGCCTTCATGGCCAGTCGCTCGGCCTTGATGCTTTCGATTTCCTCCAGAGTCAGCTTGTTTTTTTCCTGTTCGCGCTTTTTCAAGAGTTCCATCTGCCTGCGCTCTTCGGCTACCGTTTTCTTCCATTGCTCGGTCTGGCGGCGCAGCTCCATTTCGAACTTTTGCTTCATCGAAAGCTCCGTCTTTCTGCCTGCCGTCATCTGGTAAAGATAATAGGCAAAAGCTATGGGAGGAAAGACGAAGGTGCCGATAATCCACACGTTGGTATGTCTCATCCTTTTCTTGGTACAGTCCCTGTAAACCCAATAGGCCAGCCCTGCGCCCAAAAGCCCTTTGACAAGGTGAACCAGTATTTGTTCCAAAAGAACCTCTCCTTTTTAAACGGCTGTTTACCGAAGAACTACAAATCGAAGAAAAGCACATCATCAGACGTGCTTTTCAACAATGAGCCTATTTCGTTCGTGCACGGTCAGCAAGAATGTTGTAGTAGGTTTCCTTTTCGTTGATTTCCTTTTTAATTGTAGCAATTTTGTCCGGATCATCAATTTTTGCCAATATTTTTCTCAAATCCGCTATTTCCTGCCTCAATTGACCCATTTTATTGCCAGCGACAGAACCCAAGATGTCTTCCATACACTAATCCTCCTCTGCATTATTCCTGTCGTTATAGTCTATTAATATAATTATACCCAAATCAGAATAATTTTACAACCTATGCTTTTGTTGCTGCCGACATGAAAAAAAGCAAGAATCCCGATTAATATAGGATTCTTGCCTCTAAAACAAAGCTCAGGTTATCTGTTGCCCCTGGCCAGGCTGACTGTTTTCAGTCGTCCCCGCGCCCTGCGCAGATTCCTGCCAATGACCTCCAAATCTACTGTTGGGTCCGGTTTTTCAATGTGTTTCAACGCTCTGGCCTCTGCCGCCTCGGCACGCCGGACATCGATTGCCTCGGCATTCTCCGCGGCAGCGCTGAGAATAGTAACCTTGTTATTGTTAACTTCCATAAAGCCGGCATCAACAAAGATGAAACGATCCTTGCCGTCCTCACAGCGGTATTTTAAAGGCGCTTCGAGCAAAGTGCCGATCAGCGGGGCATGATTGGCCAGAATGCCAATCGGTCCCATTACCGTTTCAGCAAGCACGTAGGATACGTCATCAAGTTTTAACAGCGACTTATCCGGAGTCACGATTTCCAATTGCATCAATTTAGCCATGCAATCAATCCACCTTCATGGTCTTAGCTTTAGCAACCGCGTCATCGATGGAACCAACCATGTAGAACGCGCCCTCGGGCAGGTCGTCGTGCTTGCCGTCAAGAATTTCCTTGAAACCGCGTATTGTTTCGTTAAGCGGAACATACTGCCCGGGAGTGCCGGTAAACTGTTCTGCAACAAAGAACGCCTGGCTGAGGAATCTTTGAATCTTGCGTGCACGTGCGACAGTAATTTTGTCATCCTCGCTCAATTCTTCCATACCGAGTATCGCGATAATGTCCTGCAGTTCCTTGTAGCGCTGCAGAATTGCCTGAACGCCGCGGGCTACCGCATAATGTTCCTCGCCGATAACTAGCGGGTCAAGAATACGGCTGGTGGAATCGAGCGGATCAACCGCGGGATAAATACCAAGCTCGGCAATCTGACGCGAAAGAACCGTTGTGGCGTCCAGGTGGGCAAAGGTTCCCGCAGGAGCAGGGTCGGTCAAGTCGTCCGCAGGTACGTATACAGCCTGTACGGACGTAATCGAACCTGTCGTCGTGGATGTGATGCGTTCCTGCAAAGCACCGATGTCGTTAGCCAGTGTCGGCTGATAACCAACGGCCGAAGGCATACGTCCAAGCAGGGCCGAAACCTCGGAACCTGCCTGGATGAAACGGAAAATGTTGTCTACGAAGAGCAAAACGTCCTGGCCGCCGATGTCACGGAAGTACTCGGCCATGGTCAGACCGGTAAGGCCGACGCGCATACGAGCTCCGGGCGGTTCATTCATCTGCCCGTAAACAAGGGCCGTCTTATCGATAACGCCGGACTCCTTCATTTCATTCCAAAGGTCGTTGCCCTCACGTGTCCTTTCACCTACGCCCGCGAACACGGAAAAACCGCCGTGCGCGGTTGCGATGTTATGGATAAGCTCCATGATGATAACTGTCTTGCCAACACCGGCGCCGCCGAAAAGACCGACCTTGCCACCCAAGGAGTAAGGCGCGATCAGGTCAACGACCTTGATGCCGGTTTCCAGAATCTGTGTAGTAGTTGACTGTTTGTCAAAGCTTGGGGCCGGCCTGTGAATGGGCCAGAAGTCAGCAGCTTCGACCGGTTTGTCGTCATGGTCTACTGTTTCTCCCAATACGTTGAATATACGACCGAGTGTGCCTTCGCCGACGGGAACTGTAATCGGCGCGCCGGTATCTATCGCATCCATACCGCGGACAAGACCGTCGGTAGAACTCATGGCAACCGTACGCACGACACTTTCACCGATGTGCTGAATTACTTCAGCGGTCAGGTGAATTTGTTTGCCGTTGCCGACTTCTCCGTCAATTTTGATAGCGTTATAAATAGCCGGGAGGCTCTTCGGTGGGAATTCAATGTCGATAACAGGGCCAACAACTTGTACTATTTTACCAGTATTCAATGTTTTCCCTCCCACATATTTTACTGCAGAGCTTCCGCTCCGCCAACGATTTCATTTATTTCTCTGGTTATACCGGCTTGACGTGCCTTATTGTAGGAGAGCTCCAGACTCTTCAACAAATCGTTCGCGTTGTCAGTCGCGGAAGACATTGCCGTCATACGTGCGCCCAGTTCGCTGGCCGCCGCTTGCATCAAGGCTGCATATGTAATGTTCTTTACATAATACGGCACTAAGTATTTCAAGGTTTCGTTAGCCGAAGGCTCAAAAATCACGTCGCTGATTTCAGATTCCTGCATAACCGGGCGTACATCCTCTCCGTCAAAAGGCTCGTAATCGAGTTTTGCCTCGTTGACGGGGGAAGGCGGCACCACCGGTAAAAGCTTCTTCGACACAGGAGTAAACGACAAAGCAGACTTAAACTGTGTATAAATCAAAATAACTTCGTCAACATCACCGGTAGTGAATAGCTTTTTTGCAAGATGGGCAATATCGTCAGCGTCTTCATAACCCGGTTTGTCGGAAAACCCGAAGAAAACTTCCTCAATGTCGAAGCCGCGGCGGGAAAAGAAATCCTTCGCCTTGCGGCCGACAGTAACCAGGAGATAGTCATCCTGATCCATCAGTTCAACCAGGGCGTGCTTCAACAGGTTCGTATTGTACGCACCAGCGAGGCCCTTGTCCGAGCTCACGACTATGTAGCCACTGCGCTTGACCGGCCTTTCCATCAGCAGAGGATGTTCGGCGTAGTCAAGGTTGCTCATGGTTGCCTTATCTGCGACGGCTGTAGCCAAAAGTTCCTTAACTTTTTCGGAGAAGGGGCGACTTGATGCGGCTTTTTCCTGCGCACGGCGCAAACGAGCGGCAGCAACCATCTTCATAGCCTTGGTGATCTGCTGGATGTTTTTGACGCTCTTAATATGCCTGTGTATTTCGCGTGGAGTAGGCATCAGTCATCACCTCGATTCGCCAGAAACAGCAAAGGTGTCCTTGAAGGTATTAATTATCTTTTTCAGAGCGGCTTCCGTCTGGTCGGTAATTTTCTTTTCCGTGCGGATTGAGTCGCCGAGCTCGGGAGCATTTGCGGCAAGATAGGCCAGGAACTCTTTCTCGAAACGGGTTACGTCATGTACGGGAATGTCATCGATATAGCCTTTGGCAGCCGCGTAGAGAGACATAACTTGCTTTTCAACCGGCAGCGGAGCGTACTGGCCTTGTTTCAAAACTTCGGTCATACGGGCACCGCGGTCTAGCTGGGCTTTCGTTGCCTTGTCCAGATCGGAACCGAATTGGGCAAAGGCCGCCAATTCTCGATATTGCGCAAGGTCAAGACGAAGTGTGCCGGCGACCGACTTCATTGCCTTGATTTGGGCTGACCCACCGACACGGGATACGGAAAGACCTACGTTGATAGCAGGACGTATGCCCGAATAGAAAAGCTCGCTTTCAAGATAAATCTGGCCGTCCGTAATCGAGATTACGTTGGTGGGAATATAGCCGCCGACATCGCCGGCCAGAGTTTCAATAATCGGCAGGGCGGTGATTGAACCGCCGCCGGCTGCCTCGTTGCGTCTGGCAGCGCGCTCCAGCAGGCGGGAGTGCAAATAGAAAACGTCGCCGGGATAAGCTTCGCGGCCCGGAGGACGGCGAAGCAGCAAGCTCATTGCACGATAGGCAACGGCATGCTTGGAAAGGTCGTCATAAATGCAAAGGACGTCCTTGCCCTGATCCATGAAGTGCTCGCCGATGGTGACGCCTGTATAAGGAGCCAGATATTGCAAAGGGGCGCTGTCTGCAGCCGTTGCTGCTACGATTATGGTGTAGGAAAGGGCGCCGTGTTGTTCGAGGATACGCGCGATACGGGCAACGGTTGATGTCTTTTGCCCGATGGCGACGTAAATGCAAATAACACCCAGACCTTTTTGATTAATGATTGTATCAACCGCGACGGCTGTCTTGCCGGTTCCGCGGTCTCCGATGATGAGCTCACGCTGGCCGCGGCCGATCGGCACCAGGGCGTCGATAGCCTTGATACCTGTTTGCAGAGGAACGTCAACAGACTTACGATCTGCTATACCGGGTGCCGGAGATTCAATGCAGCGTACGGCGTCGGCCTTGATTTCGCCTTTGCCGTCGAGAGGCTCCCCGAGGGCGTTGACAATGCGTCCAAGCATCTTCTCGCCTACGGGGACTTCCATGATGCGGCCGGTACGTCGTACTTCGTCGCCTTGTTTGACCGCGGTGTCTCCACCCATCAGAACTATGCCGACCTCGTGAGGTCTTAAATTCTGTACCATGCCGCTGACACCGCCGGGGAGCTCAACAAGTTCTCCGGCCATTACGCCGCGCATACCGGTTACGGTTGCAATACCGTCACCAACTTTTTCTACAACACCGACTTCTTCCAAATCGATATCTACCTGGTAATCCTGAACTTCCTTAGTTAAGGCTTCAGCAATGCCTGCAGGCTTTTCGAGGGTCTGTTCGTTGATGCGGACCTTTCCCATCAAGGCACTGACTTTTTCCAGTTGTCGCCTTGAACTTGCATCGAAAACCTTGTCGCCGACTTTAACGATGATGCCGCCGATAATCGACGGTTCAACAAGCTTTTGCAGGGTAACTTGCTTGCCTAACTTTTCAGCCAGGATTACGGAAATAGATTCATATTCAGATACAGTAAGATCTATGGCGGTGGTAACTATCGCTGATATTACTTCTTCGCTCGCGATAAGCTCAAGGTCTTTTTCTTCAAAAACAATTGATGACAAGCTATCGCTAATCAAAGAAAAGTTTTCATTGGTATCCATACTGTATCAATCACCTCCGTATTCCCCAGGGCTCAATTGCCCCGGGATTATTAATGAATCAAGCCTGATTCAAACTCATAGAAACTGCTTTTTACTCGTAACTGTCAGGTGCAGCCGCCTTACAAATCAGCGTCTGTCCAAAACATCATCAGCGATGTTACCAACCAGCTTCTGGTCCTTCTCGGAATTCAGTTTCTGGTTGACAATCTTACCGGCTATCAAAGTACTGAGCTTGATGACTTCAGTACGGATATCCAACAAGGCCTGTTGTTTCTCCTGTTCAATACGTTCTTTGGCATTAGCCATCATGGCTTCCTGTTCGACACGCGCCTGTTCAACAAGTTCATCGTGAATGTTTTGAGCAATCTGATTAGCTTTTGTAACTATTTCTGTAGCTTCCTGGCGCGCTCCAGCCAATTGTTCCGCATATTGCTCCTTCAGGGCTTCTGCGTCCAATCGTGTCTGTTCAGCGGAATCCAAATCGTTAATAATACGGTTGCGACGATCGTCCATTGCTTGCAGCAAAGGCTTGTACGCGAATTTCGCAAGAATTACCAAAAGAACTAAAAAATTCAGGATCTGCGCAATAAGTGTTGCATTAATATCTATCAATTATAGCACTCCCCTTTTTTCCCTTTTTGACAATCTGCGAATTATTTTATAAAGGGGTTGGCGAAAACGAGAACGATTGCTATAACTGCAGAAATAATAGGGATAGACTCAACAAGGCCGATAGCGATAAGCATGTTAACCTGGAAGGTTGCTGCTGCTTCCGGTTGGCGAGCCATACATTCCAAAGCCTTCATAGCAACTGCAGCGTCATTTTTTGTTGCTGCGAGTGAAGCTCCAACCGCAATGAAGGCGGCTGCGAATACTGAAACGGTAACGATAATAGCATTTTCTGTCATTTTAAAATTCATCCTTTCGACTGTAAAAAAATTTTTGTTTCCAAATTATTTAAATTTTAATTTGAACTGATTAGGAACTTCCGAAAGCGGCTATCGTTGTTAGTGGTGTGACCTGAAAACAGGCGCGATAGCTGTCATCGTCAGCATTGTAAAAATAAAAGCCTGGATAAAGCCCACGATCAAGCTGAACCCGATCCAGATGTCGGGGATAACCCATGGAGCGAGTTTGTAAAGAACGATCAGCAAAATCTCCCCTGCAAGTATGTTACCGAATAAACGCAAAGCCATCGTTGTAGGTTTAGAAAGCTCTTCTAATAGATTAAGCGGCAGGAATAAAAATGACGGCTGGATAAAATGCTTGAAATAGCCCAGGCCGTTTCTCATGACTCCAAAGACATAAACAGTCAGTGAGACGGTTATGGCCATGCCAAGCGTTACATTGATATCATTTGTCGGAGATGTTAAATGTGCGCCAACCTGAGGTAACAAGCCTATTTCGTTTCCTATAAATAGATAGAGAAAGAGAGTAATGACGAACGGAGCGGCAGCCCTGCGTCCCTCGGAGCCCATATTGCCTTCCATCAGGCCGTTAAGCCAGTCTATAAAGACTTCTACCACGTTCTGTATGCCCGACGGAATTATCTCCGCCTTGCGGGTTGCGGCAAAAACAATCACCGCCACAACTGCCATTGTCAGCCAAGACATGTACATGGTTTGCATGTTGATGACGACGCCATCGAACAACTCAACTGGTAAATAATGAATAACGCCTTCGCCAGCTGCTTCAGCAACTTCCATTTTGTTTCACTCCTTTCTTCACGAACAGAGACTATCGTCTCTTGCGGCCCGCGATAATTATAAGGCTTAAAAGCAAAAATATATGAGAAAGTATAAAGCCCATAAAAATACCGAACACACTGAGCTTCAGCTTTAACATAACAATAACCAGCATTATTGCAAAAGCCAGCCTTTTAAGCAAAGTGCGGTGCATCTCCTGCAGTGATTCCTCACCCGTCTGGCCCATTCCCTTGCGTACGCCACGGAACATCAGAAACATATCTGTAAAGCCCCAAATAAAGCCGACGGCCCAGATGGCCCCCACTGCCGGCCCCTTGACAAAAACCACCAAGGCGACCGAGCCCAAAGAAAAAAGGGCATGACGAAACAGCACTGTTTTAAAAGACTCAGTTAAACCTTGTAACATTCCATTCATAGTGCTTTTCCTTGTTTGCATTATCCAAAGTTATTGAATTTCTTCCTATCTGTCCACCGCCTGCGCTACAATTCCCGCAAAAATACAAAAACTGTCACAAATTTGGCATTGTGCAAAATTATAACAACTACATTTTAATAAAAAAACAATAATTTTACAACCCTTTTTTTAAATTAAATCACAGGCGCAAATTCTTTGGGAGCAATAATCGGATAGCCAGATGCGGCAAGAAGAATTTTTATGATGCGTTCGGCCGCCCTGCCATCCCCGTAAGGATTGCAGGCGTCCGCCATCCGGCGGTAATAGGCGTCGTCCTCAAGCAGTCTGCCTGTTTCTCGCAGTACGTCTTCGTAACCCGTGCCTATCAGCTTGACCGTGCCGGCTGCAACGGCCTCCGGTCTTTCAGTCGTGTCACGCAGCACCAGTACGGGTTTTCCGAGTGCCGGAGCTTCCTCCTGGATACCGCCGGAATCGGTCAGCACAATGTCAACCTTTGCCATCAGATTGGCAAAGGGCTGATAATCAAGGGGCTCGATCAAATGCACGCGGTCAAGTCGGCCAAGTTCCTGCTCCACAATTTCGCGCACCTTGGGATTTTTATGTACCGGAAAGATTATACTGACATTCCCGTAGGCGGCAAGCACCTCCCTAAGAGCCTGATAGACATGGCGCATAGGCGCGCCCAGGTTTTCACGCCGGTGAGTCGTGACGAGAATCAAACGATCGTTGGAGGAAATTACCTCTCTGAGAGCGGCATCCTCAAACTGCCAGGAGGGCGTAATGGTTTTAATCAGCGCGTCAATAACGGTGTTGCCGGTAACAAAGATGCTGCCGGGCTCAATGTTTTCCTTCAGGAGATTGTTCCTGGAAGTAAGCGTCGGGGCAAAATGAAAGTCGGCAAGCGAGGCAGTGAGCTTGCGGTTCATCTCCTCCGGAAAGGGCGAGTACTTGTCGCCTGTACGCAAACCGGCCTCCACGTGGGCGACCTTGATCTGTGCGTAAAAAGCCGCAAGCGCGCCGGCAAAGGTCGTAGTTGTGTCGCCGTGCACCAGCACGATGTCGGGCCTTGATTCAGCCAGCACCTCGCCGAGCCCCTCGAGTGCCCGCCGGGTGACATCATAAAGCGTTTGTCCGCTCGTCATAATATTAAGGTCGTAGTCGGGTACAATGCCGAACAATTGAAGAACCTGGTCAAGCATCTCTCTGTGCTGGGCGGTGACCGCCACGACAGGTTCGATAAAATCAGGGTATTTTTGCATTTCCAAAACAACCGGGCACATTTTTATGGCCTCCGGCCTTGTCCCGAAAACTGCCATGATTTTAAGCTTCTTCACTGGACATTCTCCTGACTTGGTATTTTAGTGGTCGTTCAAAATGCCGATTTTTTTCGCGCAGAAACAAACGCCGGCGACGATGGCGGATACAAGCAGCATGGCGTAAACGCCGTCGATTTCCGTCAGCAGTATGGCTCCGAGGCCAAGACCCGCGCTGATAAGATACATCAGGATGACTGCCTGTCTCTGCGTCAGGCCCATTGCCAGCAGCCTGTGGTGGAAATGACCCTTGTCCGGTTTAAAAATCGGTTTGCCGTTAAGATGGCGGCGCACAATGGCAAAAGCCGTGTCCATGATCGGCAGCCCAAGGGCAACCGCAGGCACTACAAGGGCAATCGTCGTCGCACTCTTGACCGCTCCCAGAATGGAAATCGCAGCTAAAATATAGCCGATGAACATACTGCCGGTGTCGCCCATGAAAATCGTGGCCGGATTAAAGTTGTAGCGGATAAAGCCGATGATTGCTCCCGCAAGGGCAGCGGTCAGTACCGCCACCGTATAAAAGCCCTGCTGCAGAGCCACAAGAATTATCGTAACGGAGGCAATCGCGGATACTCCCGCCGCCAGGCCGTCCAGTCCGTCCATCAGGTTGACGACGTTTGTGAAGCTGACTACCCAGAAAATCGTAAACGGCACCGAGAGATACTCCAAATAAAAATAGCCGCCCATCGGATTGTTCAGCCATTCGATGCGTATGTCGAAAACAACCAGGACGGCGGCAGCCGCAACCTGTCCTGTGAGCTTAACCTTGGCCGGCAGCTGGTAAACGTCGTCGAGTACGCCAACGAGAACAATCAAAGAGGCGCCAAACAGAATCACGGCCAGGTCTCTTGACACAATCAGCGTCATCAAAACGGCCGCAACAAAGCCGGCAAATATAGCCAGTCCGCCCAGTCTGGGCATAACCCCCTTGTGCACGCGGCGGGGGTCCGGCTTATCCACCGCACCGATTCTGACCGCCATATTCTTGACATAAGGCGTCAGAAACCAACTTATGATTAAAGCAATAGCAAACGCCACTACATATGTTTGCACAAAAATTCCCTCTTTTTAGGCCGCAGCCTCTTTCTTCAAAAATAACGCCCGGCCAAAACCGGTTCGCGGCAACAAGAATTTATTTCAAACTATACAATTAATAACAGTATATAACGAAAGCACCTTGATAACAAGTAGTTCAGTCTTTTATGGTCCTGTCGCAAATGGGAAAAATGCAGGTACGCCATGGCGTACCTACATTTTTCGCTTTTTCAGCCCTCAACTTTTGCCGGGCTCCAGATTGCAATTTCGAGTTCCTTTGCTTCCTTCATCATGTTTTCGGCAAGCTCATCGGGATAGGGGTTGGCATAAACTATCCTCTTGATACCCGCGTTAATCAGAATCTTGGTACAAACGACACAAGGCTGATGTGTGCAGTAAACAGTCGCGCCGTCGACGGAAACGCCGTGGATGGCTGCCTGGATAACGGCATTCTGTTCTGCGTGAATTCCCCGGCACAGTTCGTGCATCTTGCCCGAAGGCACCTTCATCTGCTCCCTGAAGCAGCCCACCTCTTCGCAATGTGCAAGACCCTTCGGCGTTCCGTTGTAACCGGTTGCCAGAATGCGCTTGTTCTTGACTAGCAGCGCGCCGACGCTTCGGCGCAGGCAGGTCGAACGCTTGCTGACGACCTGTGCGATTTCCATAAAGTATGTATCCCAATCCGGTCTCTGCGGCATCTTACTTAGTCCCAAAAATACGGTCGCCGGCGTCGCCCAGCCCGGGCACGATGTAACCATGGCTGTTCAAATGGTCGTCAAGCGCGGCAGTGAAAATTTCAACGTCGGGATGCTCACTGTTGACAACTTCAACGCCTTCCGGTGCTGCTACGAGGCACATCAGCCTGATGTTCTTCAGCCCGCGCTTCTTCAGCATCGAAATCGCGGCTGCCGAGGAGCCGCCCGTTGCCAGCATCGGGTCTACCACGATTGCCTCCGCGCTCATGTCCGGCGGAAGTTTGCAGTAATATTCGACCGGCCTCAGCGTCTGCGGGTCGCGGTACAGCCCGATATGTCCGACCTTGGCGTTGGGTATCAGCTTCAAAACGCCGTTAACCATGCCCAGTCCCGCACGCAGAATCGGCACCACCGTAATGCAGTTTGCCGAAAGACGATAGCCGGTGCAGGTGGTGATGGGGGTTGTCACTTCTATTTCGTCAAGCTTGAAGTCACGCGTAATTTCATACGTCATCAGCATCGCAATCTCGTCGAGCAGTTCGCGGAAATCCTTCGAACCTGCCTCAGCGTCACGCATCATTGTCAGCTTGTGTCTGATTAACGGATGATCAACTATCCTGATTTTCATTTGAATTACCCCTTTATATTAAATTATAAATGCGGATACATCGGGTATCTGGCGCAAAGAGCGGCCGTCCTTGCCACTGCTTCCGCCTTGCGTGCGGCATCGCCGGGCTTGTTCAGCACTAGGCCGATAATCGAAGCAACTTCGCGCGAGTCCGCCGCGTTAAAGCCACGCGAGGTCACAGCGGCGGTACCGAGACGTATGCCGCTCGTCACAAACGGGCTGGCGGGGTCGAACGGAATCGTGTTTTTGTTGCAGGTAACGCCGGCTTCGTCGAGCAAGCGTTCCGCCTCCTTGCCGGTGAGCCCCTGACCCCTGACATCGACAAGCAGCAGGTGGTTGTCGGTTCCTCCCGAAACAAGGCGGAAGCCTTCTTCCACAAGTCCCGAAGCCAGAGCCTGACAGTTGTCGAGAATGTTCTGTTGGTAAGCCTTGAATTCGGGCTGCAGGGCCTCAAGCAGAGCTACCGCTTTTGCCGCCACGATGTGCATCAAGGGTCCGCCCTGGGTTCCCGGGAAAATTGCCTTGTCTACGGCCTTCGCGTACTTTTCCTTCGCCAAAATCAAGCCGCCGCGAGGACCGCGCAGGGTTTTATGCGTAGTTGTCGTGACAATGTCGGCAAAAGGCACGGGGCTCGGATGCAGCCCTGCGGCAACAAGGCCGGCGATATGGGCCATGTCGACTACGAAAAGGGCTTCCACCTTGTGTGCGATTGCCGCCATGCGCTCGAAGTCGATGACGCGGGGATAGGCGCTGGCGCCGCCCACAATTATCTTCGGCCGATGTTCAAGCGCTGTTTTCTCGAGTTCCTCATAGTCAATGGTTTCAGTAGCGGCATCAACGCCATAGGGCACAATTTTGAAATAGGTTCCGGAGAGGTTGACGGGGCTACCGTGAGTCAAGTGCCCGCCGTGGGAAAGGTTCATACCCATAATCGTGTCGCCGGGCTTTAAAAAAGCGAAGTAAACTGCCGTATTGGCGTTCGCTCCCGAATGGGGCTGCACGTTCGCATGATCGGCCTTAAAAAGCTCTTTCGCCCTTTCAATGGCCAGCGTCTCGACTTTATCGACATATTCGCAGCCGCCGTAATAACGATGCCCCGGATAACCTTCGGCATATTTGTTTGTCAGAACGGTTCCCATGGCCTCCATTACGGCCGGAGTAACAAAGTTCTCGGAAGCAATCAATTCAATCTTGTTACGCTGTCTGCCCAGTTCTTCCCTGATTGCGGCATAAATTGCCGGATCGGAGTTTGCCAGATTGTCAAAATTCATTAATAATCCTCCCTAATTTTATATTCAGTATTGTGCCCGGGGACCGCCGATGTAAGGCGGGCGTGTTCTTGCCGCCGTCAACGACGCTGCCCCGATTTTAACCTGAGCAAGACGCACAGGCACGGCGACTTCCTTAAGATGCATGCCTATCAGCGTCTGCCCGATGTCAAGACCGGCATGAGCCTTGACAGCTGCCACAACTACCGGTCGGTCAAAACCTCCGTAAGCCGTTTCAGCCAGGGAACCGCCGGCGTGTGCCACGGGTCTGACGGCCACTTCCTGCCAGCCGTACTTTTCAGCTGCGGCCGATTCAGTCACCAAAGCCCTGTTCAAGTGCTCACAGCATTGTATGGCAAGAAAGATTCCGTGCCTGAAAGCAGCCTCACGCAGGGCGCCAAAAATAGCGGCCGCGGCCTCAAGCGAGCCTGCCGTACCGATTCTTTCTCCGACGACCTCACTCGTGCTGCAGCCAACAACAAGGACTTCTCCCTGTTTCGGCGCTGCCGCCGTCAGCAGTTCTTCAACCGCTGCAAATGTCTGCTCCGCAATTGACAATTTCTCCAAACCAATCACCTTGCTTTATCCAATTTCATTACTTTTTCCGTCCTTGCTGCATGCCGGCCGCCTTGAAAAACTCCATGCAGCCAGGTATCCACTATCATTTCGGCATGACCGAAGCCCAAGGTTCTTTCGCCGAGGCAGAGAATGTTGGCGTCATTGTGTTCACGGCTCATCAGGGCGGAAAACACATCGGCGCAAAGCGCGGCGCGTATGCCGTGAACCTTGTTGGCGGCGATTGAGACGCCGATCCCCGTTCCGCAAATCAAAATGCCCCGCTTCGGATCTCCGGCAGCTACTGCCCGGCCGACCTTTTCCGCAAAGTCGGGATAATCAACCGATGCCTCGGTAAAGGTGCCGAAATCCAGCACTTCCACAGACTGCGCCTGCAGATACTTTTTGACGTGTTCCTTTAAATGAAAACCACCGTGGTCACTGCCAATCGCAATTTTCAATTCTGCCTCACTCCCACCATCAATATTAGAAACGGCCATACTGATATTTTATCATATAATATCGGGCCGCGTACCACTTTGTACTAAAAGATTTTGCCCTTCAGCCAGTAGGACGTTGTTGCCGGCAGCCTTGCGCAGCCTGTTCATAACGGCAAGCCCAAGCCCGTTTTCCGGCACGCCTTTGGCCAGTATAACCGCGACGCCCGCGCGGTCGAACTCCCTTAGCCACTGGTACAGCTTCCCGGCCAGAACCGGCAGCAGTCCGCCGTAGGTTTTAACCTCGGCCAGGCCTTCAGGCAAAGCGGCGAATGCGTCTTTTTCGTCCGTCACAATGCCGACCTTCACGCCTCGTGACGTCAGCAGCTGCGCGAGCCTTGCCAGATGGATGTCGGCGTCCCTGCCCACAAGCAGATACATCGGCGCCTTAGGTGCGTAATGGCGATACTTCATGCCCGGCGCCCTCGGCACGGCCTCCTTGTCAGACTCGAGGGCGGGGTCGAGCCCTACGGCGCCGACAACCTCCTCCAGCATCTCCCTCGTAATTCCTCCAGGCCGCAAAATCATCGGTACGGGCAGGGTCGTGTCAACAACTGTCGACTCAACGCCTATGGCGCACCCGCCGCCGTCGAGGATGCCGGCAATCAGTCCGTCCATGTCTTCGAGCACGTCCTGCGCCTTTGTCGGGCTGGGACGTCCGGACTTGTTCGCCGAAGGCGCAGCAAGAGGGCAGCCCGCCAGTCTGATCAATTCCCGTGCCACCTCATGGTTCGGCATTCTTACGGCAACGGTATCGAGGCCGGCCGTCACTTCGTCGGGAACGACGCCCGAACTTTTGATTACGAGCGTCAAAGGTCCCGGCCAAAACGCCTCCGCCAAGGCGATTGCGTTCGGGGTCAATCCGCTCGCCAAGTCCTTTATTTCATTTTTCTCGGCAATATGCAGAATCAGCGGATTATCGGCAGGTCTGCCCTTTGCCGCAAAGATCCGTCTGACGGCATCGGCGTCAAGCCCGTTGGCACCCAGTCCGTACACGGTTTCCGTAGGAAAGGCCACGACTTCGCCATTTCGGAGCAAAGCGGCCGCTTCGCGCAGCTTCCTGCCGTCTTCTTCATTCCCTGCCAAGCGCCATAATTGCGTCTTCATAAAAAGATCCTTTCCTCGCTGCGAAAATCATCCTTTCAATACCGGCGTAATCGCTGCAGACAGCCGTTACGTCAAAACCCTGTTTCAGGCAAAGCCGCCTGACGGCCTCTGCCTGACCTATACCCACCTCGAAGGCAAGCAATCCTTTTGGCTCAAGGTGCCTTGCACTACCTGCGATAATGCGCCTGTAAAAATCCAAGCCGTCTTCACCGCCGTCCAAAGCCCCCAAAGGCTCCTGCCGCACGTCCGCCGCCAGTGATGCTATGTCTTTGGTCGGTATGTAGGGAGGGTTGGAAACAATGACGTGATATTTGTCCGTACCCGGAAGCGCTTCATACAAATCCGAAAGCCGCGCCCGGAAACGGTTTTGCACGCCGATCTGCCCGGCATTTTCCCTTGCCACGCCGAGCGCTGCGGCCGAAATGTCGACCCCAGTGCCCTCCGCCTCGGGCAAAAGATCAAGCAGTGACGCCAGAATGGCTCCGCTGCCGGTTCCTAAGTCCAGGATGCGGATTTTCCCGGCCCCGGAAGCCATCTTCGCAATACTTTCGACTAAAAGCTCTGTTTCCGGCCTCGGCACCAATACGGCCGGCGTAACTTTGAAGACATGATGCAGAAAGGCCTTTTCGCCAAGAATATAGGCGAGAGGCTCCTGCCTGCCCCTGCGGGCCACGAATTGCCGGTATTGGTGCAGCTCCTCGGGAGACAGAGGCTGGTCAAAATGCACGTAAAGCTTCACACGATTGCACTTAAGCACAGCACAAAGCAGTATCTCCGCGTCCAGACGGGGGTTTTCAATCCCCTTGTCCGTGAAATACTGCCTGGTCCAGTCTAATATTTTAACTATTGTCCACACGTTTTTACCATGTTCCATTCTATCTCACCTGCTGCAGACGTTCGCTTTGCTTGGCTGTAATCAGTGCGTCCAGCAATTCATCGAGATTACCGTTGATGATGCTCTCCAATTTATGAAGCGTCAGTCCGATGCGATGATCGGTCACTCGTCCCTGCGGAAAGTTGTAGGTGCGGATTCTTTCGCTGCGGTCGCCCGTGCCGACCTGGCTCCTGCGATCCTCGGCCGTTGCCGACCGCTGTTCTTCCTCCGCTTTTTCCAAAAGTCGGGCTCGCAGAATGCGCATGCACTTCTCCCGGTTTTTCAACTGGCTCTTTTCATCCTGGCACTGGGCGACGACGCCGGTCGGTATGTGCGTTATCCTTACTGCCGACTCGGTCTTGTTGACATACTGTCCGCCTGCCCCCCCCGCCCTGAACGTGTCAACCCTTAGGTCCTGGGGGTTGATGGCGACGTCGACTTCCTCCGCCTCCGGCAGTACCGCCACGGTTACCGTCGAAGTATGAACGCGCCCCTGCGACTCTGTTTCCGGCACACGCTGCACGCGGTGCACTCCGCTTTCAAATTTCAGGCGGCTGAAAACGCCGCTTCCCGATATCTGGAACACAATCTCCTTGAAGCCGCCGAGTCCGGTTGCGTTCGCGTCGAGCATTTCCGTCCGCCAGCCTCTTTCTTCCGCATAACGCGTATACATGCGAAAAAGATCGCCGGCAAAAAGCGCGGCCTCGTCACCGCCCGCGCCGCCACGGATTTCCATGATGACGTCCTTCTCATCGTTGGGGTCGGAAGGCAAGAGCAGGACAGTCAGTTTCTGCTCGTACTCCTCCACGCGTGGTTTCAATTCTTTTAATTCTTCCTGCGCCATTTCCGCGAGTTCTTCGTCTCCGCCCACGCTCAGGATTTCCTCTGCTTCGGCCAGCTTTTCCCTGATCAGCTTGTACTCACGGAAAACCTGTACGATTTCAGCCAGCCGTGCGTGAGCCTTCGTGTATTTAAGCCATTCGGACTGGTTGCTGATAACGGACGGGTCGCTGATTTTTGCTTCCAGATCCATAAACTTGTCTTCTACTGCCTGTAATTTATCCAGCATTTGCTTCTTCTCCCACTTCCAATGGCTCAGCCTTGTCTTCATCCGAGGGCAGTACAGCCTTCAGAGCCGCGATTGCGACCTCCAGCTGCTTGTCGTCGGGCTCCCGCGTTGTCAGTTTTTGCAGGCAGAGTCCCGGCATGATGGCCGTTCTTACCCACGCCTGTTCCATATGGCTGCCGGCGTAGCGAATGATTTCGTAGCTGACTCCGGCAATCAGAGGCATCAGGATAACCCGCGAGGCAATCCTCTCAACGAGTCCCGGCCAGCCCAAAAAAGCAAAAACGAACATGCTGATCAGCATTACAATCATCAGAAAGTTTGTCCCGCAGCGAGGATGCAGTGTCGTGAAGCCGCGCACGCTGTCAACCTCGAGCGGCAGCCCGGCCTCATAGGCGTAAATTGTTTTGTGCTCGGCACCATGGTACTCGAACACTCTTCTGATGTCCTTCATCAGCGAGATTCCCCCCACGTAGGCTACGAAAATCAAAAGCCTGAGGAGACCTTCGAAAATATTTAACAAGAGCGGATTTTCCGTCAAGCTTTTCAAAAACCGCATGGACCAGGTCGGCAGGATTATGAACAAGCCTACAGCCAAAAGCACTGAAAATGCTATCGTCATGGCCATTTCCTTGTCCGTGATCTGCTCGTCTTCGTCGCCGGAAACCTGCGCAGAATAGGAAAGTGCCTTCATCCCGATGATCAGGGATTCAAAAAGCACCACAACTCCCCGCAGGAAAGGCTTCTTTAATAAAGGATACTTATCGGCGATGGAGGTCGTTTCCATTCGCTCCACCACTATTTCGCCGTCAGGCTGACGCACGGCCACGGCAATGCCGCCTTCGGCACCGCGCATCATGACGCCTTCAATGACTGCCTGTCCGCCTACGTTTGGTTTTCTTTCCATAGTTTCTTCTCCTGTTGAAAACGGCCTTATGAGCCTTGGATATAAACACAGCAGAGCCGTGGCTCTGCTGCAGCAATTATTTTTCTTCGGTTTTATAACGCTTGTTGAATTTTTCAATACGGCCGCGCGCTGACACGTTGCGCTGCTGGCCGGTGAAGAAGGGATGGCATTTGGAACAGACGTCAACCCGCAGCTCCGTCCTGACCGAACCCGACATGAATGTATTTCCGCAAGCACAAACCACCTTGCTTTCCCCGTATTTGGGGTGAATTGCCTCTTTCATGAAATCGTACCTCTCTTCGCATAAACTCAGAAAATCCTTGCCTGCCAATCTAATAAATTATAACACAGCGGCAATCGGCACGCAATAACTTTCTTACGCTTGCTAACGCTGCCGCCTTATGCTATATTATCAGATAAACAACACGGGCAACCCGGGAAGGCAAGGTCAAAATATGACGAAACTCAGTTCGGACAGCATAATCTATATAAGCGAAGTCATGATGCCGCACAAGGCCAACGTGGCCGGCAACATTCACGGCGGAGAGATAATCAAGATGATGGACTCGGCGGCTTATGCCTCCGCGCGTCGCTATGCCAGGTCGAATGTTGTAACGGCAAGAATCGACGAAGTCGAATTCCATCTCCCGATCATGATCGGCGACCTCGTGACTTGTACTGCTCAGGTCGTATACGTCGGCACTTCTTCAATGGAGGTCGTGGTCACGGTTGACGTCGAAGACCTGGAGGCCGAAGGCAAGAAACGCGCTCTTTCAGCCTACTTCACCATGGTCGCACTCGACAAAAAGGGCAAGCCCGCACATATCGCCACGCTTGAGCTTAAAACCCCCGAAGAAGAGAAAGCATTTGCCGAAGGGCAGAAGCGTTATGAAATCCACAAACAGCGAAAAACAAGATAACCCGGGCACGGGCGGGAAAGAACACCCTATCGTGACAAGAGGACAATAAAATAAAAAACAGGATGCGTGTGATGTGACTGATATGGCCCCCCAAAGTCAGACCTTAAAAATCTAACTTTCGGGGGTCAGTTCACGTGCATCCTGTTTTTTTATTTTTCCTCTGTCTTATAGCGTTTGTTAAACTTCTCAATACGACCGCGCGCCGACACATTGCGTTGCTGACCGGTAAAGAAGGGATGGCATTTGGAACAGACATCGACACGAAGTTCCGTCCTGACCGAACCCGACATAAATGTATTTCCACAAGCACAAACTACTTTGCTTTCGCCATATTTTGGGTGAATTCCGTCTTTCATTATCGTACACCTCACTTTGCTCAATACTGTTCAGAAATGGTTTTTGCATTCACGGAAGTCATTATAACACAACGTCCGTGTTGTTGCAAGCCTGCGCAAAAGCCGTTAACCAAGCCGTTACAGCAAAGCCTCGTACTCCTTTGCCGAAAGCGGCATCGCAAAATAATAGCCTTGAACAAAGTCGCAGCCTATTGCCTGCAAAAAGTCCGCCTGCTCCCTGCTTTCGACACCTTCGGCCACTACTGCCATACCCAGCTTCTGAGCCATTATGACAATAGTCTCAATAATGCGCCGCCCCTTCGAGCTGCGCGTCTTATCCTGGAAGAACAAACGGTCAATTTTCAAAGTATTGAAAGGCATGTCATGCAGCACGTTTAACGAGGAGTAGCCGCTGCCGAAATCATCAACGGCCAGCGTCACGCCGAGGTCAGCCAGGCTGTTGAAGACCTCGACCAGGAAATCCTCCGAGTCTATCGGCATGTTTTCAGTGATTTCCAGCTCGAGCAGCGCAGGAGGCACTTCGTATTTCTCTATAATCCGGCAGTAGTCTTTGACAAAGTCGGAATCCAGAAGATGCAGCCTGGAAACATTGACGGAAACCGGAAGCGCCCTACGCCCTTCGTCAAGCAAGCGACGAAGGTCGGCACAAACCTGTTCGAACACGTACAGGTCAAGCTTCTGAATAAACCCGTTTCTCTCAAAAATATCAATGAATTCACCGGGCATAATCATGCCCTCAGTTGCCTGCCAGCGCACAAGAGCTTCCGCTCCCGCGGGCTTTTGGCTGACAAGCGCGAATTTTGGCTGATAGAAGACAGTAAACTCCTTGT
>JAAYIB010000082.1 GCA_012744295.1 Acholeplasmataceae bacterium | reverse complement strand
CTCTTTTATTACGGGAACAAGCCCATAGCTTTGCAAATTGGACATGCAATCGCCAAAAGCACCGACTCCGGGCAAAATCAGTTTGTCTGCTGCCGCTATCACTGCCGCGTCAGAAGAAACCCCCACATTCGCTCCGACAGCTTTCAGAGCCTTGTGAACACTGTGCAGATTTCCCCTGCCGTAATCTATTATAACTATCTTTTTGTTCATAACTGTCCCTTGCTGCTCATAACACCGTCGACGCGGCCGTCAATAGCCACGGCTTCAGCCAGGGCCCTGGCAAAGGCCTTGAAAATCGCCTCCACGATATGATGCGTATTATTGCCGTAAAGAATATTGACGTGAAGAGTCATCCCGCTCTCGGACGCTACGGCGCGGAAAAACTCCTCGACCATTTCCGCGTCCATCGTTCCCAGCAGCACTTTGGGGATTTCCGCCCGCCAAATCAAAAGGGGCCGTCCGCTGAAATCAAGCGCGACCTGAGCGAGCGCCTCGTCCATGGGCAGGAGGCAGCTGCCATAGCGGTGCATGCCCGCCTTGCTGCCGACAGCCTGCTTCAAAGCCTGTCCGAGCACTATGCCGCAGTCCTCAATCGTGTGATGCGAGTCAACCTGCAGGTCACCTTCGGCCTTTATGGTCAGATCAAGAAAAGCATGCTTCGCCAGAAGCACAAGCATATGGTCAAAAAATCCGATACCGGTTGCCGCCTCAACCTTGCCGGACCCGTCTATGCCAAGATATGCTTCGATTGCGGTTTCCTTTGTCTGTCTCTTAATAACGGCCGTCCTCATGCGTTCATCACTCTCGCTTTTTTACAAAATTCCCGGATGCTCTCTGAAATGATTGCGTTTTCATCGGGCGTGCCCATTGTCAAACGAATTGCACCGGCCGAGAGTTCGTTCTGCGAAAAATCCCTGGTCAGGATTCTTTGGGCCGCCAGATATGTGAACAAAAGCCTGCCGGCATTTTTCACTGCGGTCTGACCATCAGGGGTCTGTTCACCGCCCGCGCCTGTGCCGCAGATTCTTTCGGCTAACGCCGGCTTTGCCCTGAAAAGCAAGAAGTTTGTTGCGGAATCCCAGACTTGAAAATCCATATCGGCAAGAGCCTTGCGCATTTTTTCCCTTTCTTCAACTATAAGCTTCGTTCTTTGGACAAACTCCTCTTTCTGTCTGTAGACAAGTTCGGCCGCAAGCAAAGAAAAGGCATTAACGTGATAAGGCAGGAGCATTCTGCCCAGAACCGACTGCAGCTCCCGTCCTCCCGCCGCGTAACCTACGCGCAGCGCTGCAAGGCCGTACGCCTTGGAAAAGGTCCGCAGGCAGAGAAAGCTGTCATAAGTCTTCAGCAATTTGAGCGTCGAGCCTTCAAAACCGGCATCATGCCCTCCGGCAAACTCCATATAGGCTTCGTCCATAATCACAGGACATGGCGAGCCGGCAATGATTTTCTCCATTTGCCGCACCGAATTATAGTTGCCCGTCGGATTGTTCGGGTTGCAGACAATCAAAAGTGCGGGTTTTTCCCTGGCGCACAAAGCAATAACGGACTCCGCGTCAACAAACCCGTCCTCAGTCAGTTCATAAGGCAGAGGCTCGCTGTCAGCCAGCCTCGCATAAACTTCGTACATCGAAAACGAAGGCCTGGGAAATGCAATCTTCCGTCCTTCGCCGCCGAAGGCATAGCAAGCGGCTTGCAGAAGGTCGCTGGAACCATTGCCGATCTTGACATTATCACGGGCAAGGCCCAGGTCTTCGGCAATCGCAAGACTCAAGCCTTCCGCCTGCATCGGCGGATAGCGGTTGAAGCCAAAGGTTTCAGCTTTCTTTGCTATTGCAGCCTGTATGGCTTCCGGCAGAGGCCAGTTGCATTCGTTGGCATTGACGAAGATATCGGCGTCAATTTGTTCGACAGCATATTCTTTTATTGCTTCAAGGCCTTTGCGAGGCAGAATCAAGCTCATCCTGCTGCTCCTTTCCAAAACGCGCCCTGATGGCACCGGCATGGGCCGTCAGGCCTTCCGCCTCCGCCAGGGCTATAATATCCTCGCTCACCAGTGCCAGCGCTTGTTTCGTGTAAGCGATGATGCTGGTTTTTTTCATGAAGGTCTCGACATTGAGCACTGAATAAAATTTTGCGGTGCCACCAGTAGGAAGCACGTGGTTGGGTCCGGCACAATAATCGCCCAGCGGCTCCGGCGAATAGGCACCGAGGAAAATCGCACCGGCATTTCTGATAAACGGCAGAAGCGCAAAGGGCTCGCGCGTTATCACTTCAAGATGTTCAGGTGCCGAAAGGTTGGCCAACTCCACGGCAGTCTCCATGTCGGACGTTACTATTATCCTGCCTTGCCTCTCCAGCGAAGAAGCGGCTATTTCGGCACGAGGCAGCAAAGTCAGCTGAGCTTTCAGCTCTTTTACCGTCGCCTCGGCCACGGCCCTGCTGTCCGTCACCAAAATGGCGCTCGCAAGCGGGTCATGCTCCGCCTGTCCGAGCATGTCGGCCGCCAGATAGGCCGGGTTCGCCGTTTCATCGGCAATGATCAGTATCTCGCTCGGTCCGGCTAACATATCGATGTCGCAATGTCCGTAGACAGCCTTCTTGGCCAGAGTTACAAAAATATTGCCCGGGCCCGTAATCTTTTCTACCTTCGGCACTGTTTCCGTTCCGAAGGCCAACGCCGCAACCGCCTGCGCGCCGCCCATCTTGTAGATTTCCGTAACGCCGATTTCGGCCGCCACGGAAAGGACGTGAGGATTGACTTTGCCGTCACGCCCGGGCGGTACCGCCATCACGATTCTGGGCACACCGGCAACCTTGGCCGGCACAGCGTTCATTATTACGGACGAAGGATAGGCCGCCGTACCGCCGGGCACGTAGATACCTACGGAATCAACCGGCGTCGCCTTTTGTCCCAGCATCGCGCCCGCCTCTCGATTGGTCAGCCAAGACTTGGGCATTTGCTCCTCGTGAAACCGCCGAACGTTCGCAATTGCCCTTCTTGCGGCAGCCATCACCGCAGGTGAGGCCTTCGCCTGAGCCTCCGCTATTTCTTCCGCCGAAACGCGCAGGCAAAAACCCTTAAGTTCGACCTTATCCAGCAAAGACGTATAACGCAGCAATTTTTCATCGCCGTCCCGGCGCACTTGGCTGACAATCCTGTCAACAACCTGCGATGCCGAAAGCGGTTCGCCGAACATCTCGCAAACGCTTGCGCTGACATTGGGAGACAGCGTGCATTCGTCAAAAGCCGTCTTTTTCATCAAACCGGCAAGTTCGCCGGCGCTCATTCGGGCAGCGTCAATGATTTCCATCACACGTTCTCTCCTTCCACGATAACCCTTAAATCACCGACCAGCTTCTCCAAACGGTCGAACTTCAGTTTAAAGCTTGCCCGGTTCGCAATCAGACGCGCGGTAGCCGTATAAATGGAAGCAACCTCCACCAGCCTGTTTTCCTTCAAGGTTCTTCCTGTTTCCACTATGTCTACGATTAATTCCGAAAGCCCTACCATCGGCGCAAGCTCAATTGAACCGTTCAGCTTGATAATCTCGGTCTGGATGCCCAGACTCTGGAAATAGCTCCTGGCACAATTCGGATACTTCGTCGCTACGCGCAGGTGGGCGTAGTCGGTAAGGTTGGGCCTGCGCATTTGCTCCGGCACCGCCAGCATCAGCCGGCACTTGCCGAATTTCAGGTCAAGCAGCTCATAGACGTTCTTTTGTTCCTCCAGCAGAACGTCCTTGCCGATAATGCCGATGTCTGCCGCGCCGTACTCTACATAGGTCGGCAAGTCGACTGTCTTCGTTATGATGAACCTGACCTTGGAAGCCTCGTTGGTTATAACCAGCCTGCGAGAGTCTTCCGTCACGTTGTCGGCCTCATAGCCTACGGACTGCAGCAATTCTATCGATCTTGCAAACAGTTTCCCTTTGGGCAGGGCAATCGTAATATAATCCATATCCATGCTCCTTTATTGCATTAAAGTATTAACATATTAGCACGGCAATCGAAATATGTCAAACCTTTACTCAATAAAAACAAGCTTGCGACAGAAATTCCGCTCTCTTTCCTTTTCCGCGGCTTCTGCGTCTGACGGTCTCACCGCCAGCTTGGTTTTTTTCCCAGCTGCACGCAGCTCCATGACCCTGACAATAGCCTGCGGCAGCCTGCCCTCGCGCCAGGCGACGTAATAATCCCACTCGGTTTGCGTCTGCAGCTTGTCCCTTCTTGCCAGGACAAGCATAATGCGGTCTATGCCCGCCGCAAACCCTGTAGCCGGACAAGATTTGCCAAACGCCTCCATCATTTTATCGTACCTGCCGCCGCCGCAGATCGGAAATCCCATTCCGGGCGTATAGACTTCAAAGACCATGCCGGTATAGTAATCAAAATTGCGGATGAGGCCAAGGTCAAAGCTAATGAAACCTGCAACCCCGTACTCTTCGGCGAGCGCATAAATTTCCTCCAGATTTTCAAGAGCCATCCTGCTCTTGTCATTACCCACGGTTTTCTTCAGTTCCCGCAGCATGCCAAGGTCGCCGTGCAAAAGAAGCAGACGGCGAAAAAGCGCCTGCAGGTCGCTTTTTATGTCAAGAGTGGAAAGCAGCGTTTCCAGTCCGACCATATTGTGTGAAAGGACTATGTCCTTCAAATCCTCCGCCTGCGCTGCGTTAAGCCCGGCCTCCTCCAACAGGCCCGCAATGAAATCGCTGTGACCGAGGCTCACGGTAAAATCCTGCAACCCTGCAACCTGCAGCGACGAAACAGCCAGGGCCAGAACCTCGGCGTCAGCCGCAGGCTCCGCCGCACCCATCAGTTCGATGCCGGCCTGACTGAACTCGCATTGTCTGCCCGCCTGCGCCTCCTCGTAACGAAAAATATTCGCGAGATAGGAAATTCTGTTGAGCCTGCCGTCGTCAAGCCTCGTCGCGACCATCCTGGCTATGGGCTTCGTCATGTCGCTGCGCAGTATGAGTGCCTGGTTGCTGCGATCGAAAAATTTGAAGCTTTCAGCCAAAAGACCGGCCCCTTCGTCGGAAAAGATTTCGAGATATTCAAAGGTCGGCGTGGCAACTTCGTCATAGCCCCAGACGGCGAAGTTATTTATAATTCCGGTCTCTATCTCCCTTTTTGCACGCGCTTCTCCCGGCAGAATGTCCTTTGTTCCATATGGAATCTGCAGAAATTTTTTCTTTACCATTGCCTAACTCCTTTTTAATGATGGTAAAACACCGCGGTAGCCATCGGCGCCATATATCAGGCAGCGCTTGACCCGTGAAATCGTAGCCGTGCTCGCCCCTGTTTTTTCGACAATTTCATCATAAATACAGCCTTCGTCAAGCATCCTTGCTACTTCCAGCCTTTGGGCCATGGCCTTGATTTCGCTTACGGTACAGACATCCTCGAAGAAACGGTAGCAATCCTCTTCTGTACGCAGCGACAAAATCGCCTTGAATAATTGGTCAGTCAAATCATCCTTCAGTTTATTGGCAATGCTCATGACGCACCATCCTTTTCCATTTTAATAATTTCCATCCAACCCTGCATTTCTTATTTAATACTTTAGCACTTTATTGTGTGAAATTGCAAGTTTTTTTATATCCTCTTGACAAGCCTTTTGTCTGCGTGTATCATTATTCCATAACTTAACAAGAATTCATCACGAGTAGTCGAGGGAATGGCCCAATGACGCTACGGCAACCATCACCTGAGTGAACGGTGCCAATTCCTTCAGGAAGGATCCTGACAGATGAAGCCGTACAAAGTCAATGCTTACGAGCCTCTTCTGCAAGAAGAGGCTTTTTTATTTAACCAGCCGGGAAAGAGGTAACACCATGATTGAGCTGCAAAACGTCGAAAAAACCTATTATGGCAAAGCAGGCGACATTCACGCCCTGAATAAAACCAACCTGAACATCAATGCCGGAGAAATCTTCGGCGTAATCGGGCAAAGCGGCGCCGGTAAAAGCACGCTGATCCGCTGCATCAACATGCTGGAAGTACCGACAGGCGGCCGCGTCATCGTCGACGGCAAGGACCTTACCGCCATGAACGAGTCGGAACTGAGAAAGGCCCGCCAAAGCATCGGCATGATTTTTCAGCATTTCAACCTGCTGGCTTCGCGCACCGTTTATCAAAACATCGCCTTTCCGCTTGAGATACAGGGCCTTTCCTCCGAAGACATCCGTTCAAAGGTCGAACCCCTGCTTGAATTGGTCGGCCTGGTCGACCGCCGCGACCATTATCCTTCGCAGCTGTCCGGCGGTCAAAAACAACGCGTCGGCATAGCAAGGGCCCTGGCAAGCTCGCCCAAGGTACTGCTTTGCGACGAAGCGACCTCAGCCCTTGATCCGCAAACAACAAAGTCAATCCTCGACTTGCTGAAGGACATCAACAAACGCATGAACCTTACCATTGTGATGATTACCCACCAGATGCAGGTGGTAAAAGAAATTTGCGACCGCGTTGCCGTTATTGAAAACGGGTATATAATTGAAGAAGGAACGATGTTCGAGCTTTTCACGAATCCGAAAACCCCTACGACGAAGGATTTTATTAAAAGCATCAACAATGTTGAACTGCCGCCGATCCTTAAGAATGCCACCATCAGCAAAGAGTATATGGAAGGCGGCAAGCTCCTGCTCCGTTTGTCTTTCATCGGTTCCTCAGCCGGGGACCCTTTGATTTCCAGCCTGGTCAAGAATTTTGACGTCGACGTCAACATCCTTTACGGCAACATCGACAGCATCAAAGAAACGCCGTACGGCACCCTGCTGATAGAAGTATCCGGCGGCCGCAACTCCATCAAGTCGGCGCTGACCTATCTGCATGAAAGAAAACTTAAAATGGAGGTGATCGGCTATGTCGCTTGAAATTTTAGATCTGCTCCTCAAGTCTTTTTGGGAAACCTGCTACATGGTCGCTGCCGCAACCATCATCTCCACCCTTTTGGGCCTGCCCCTCGGCGTCATCCTTACCGTGACGCGCAAGGGACATATTCTCGAAAACGCCCCTCTCAATTCAATTTTGGGAGCCGTTGTCAATGCAACGCGTTCGACTCCCTTCATAATTCTGATGGTGGCAATTATTCCTCTCACACGCCTGATTGTCGGCTCCTCGATCGGCACAACCGCTGCCATCGTTCCCCTGACCATCTCCGCGGCGCCCTTCATAGCCCGCATAATCGAGTCTTCACTGCTTGAAATAGACCCGGGCGTTATCGAGGCGGCTCAGGCAATGGGCGCAAGCCCCCTGCAAATAATCACGAAGGTCTTGCTGCCTGAAGCTCTGCACTCCATAGTTTTAGGCATCACGCTCGCCATCATCAGCCTGATAGGCTACTCGGCCATGGCCGGCGCTTTAGGAGGCGGCGGTCTCGGCGATCTGGCGATCCGTTACGGTTATCAGCGTTTTCGTGTCGACATCATGATAGCGACGGTCATCGTCTTAATTGCACAGGTCCAAATCGTTCAATCCTTGGGCAACTCTATCTCTAAGAAATTAAATAAGAACAAACTTTAGGAGGCTGGAAAATGAAAAGGAAATCTTTAATTATTGCGTCCCTGCTCCTTGCGGCAGCTGTTGCCGTCAGCGGCTGCGGCGGTGACAAGAAGGCCGCGGATAAGAAAACCGAAAAGCCCTTCAAGGTCGGCGTTACGGCCGGTCCGCACGCTGAAATCCTCGATAACGTCAAGAAACTTGCCGCCAAACAAGGCCTTGCGGTTGACGTTGTCGAGTTCAACGACTACATTCAGCCCAACGTGGCGCTCTTCCAAGGCGAGCTTGACCTGAACAGCATGCAGCACAAGCCTTATCTTGACAATACCGTCAAGGACCGCAAGTATGACCTCGTTGAGGTTGCCAAATCCGTCAACTTCCCGATGGCAGCTTATTCCAACAAGATTAAGAAAGGCCAGCCGATACCCGACGGTTCCACTATCGGCATTCCGAACGACCCCACCAACGGCGGCAGGGCACTATTGCTTCTGGCGGCCCAAAAGCTGATTACCCTGAAGGAGGGCATCGGTGTCCGCGCAACCTTGGAAGACATTACCGCGAACCCTCACAAGTTCAAGTTCAAAGAACTTGACGCAGCAATCATGCCCCGAAGCCTCGTAGACCTTGACGTTGCCGTCATCAATACCAACTACGCCATTGCAACAGGCATGAACCCCGTAAAGGATTCCATTTTCATCGAATCCGCCGAATCTCCCTTCGTCAACATTCTCGTTACCAAGGAAAAAATGAAGGATGACCCGCGTGTCAAAGCCTTCATCAAGATTTATCAGTCCGAAGAAAATGCCAAGTTCATCACCGAACACTTCAAGGGCTCGGTAACAACCGGCTGGACAAACAAATAACAAACAAGAAATAAGATAAACCCCTTTGAGAAATCCTGGTCCATTGCCAGAATTATACCCAAAGGGGTTTTCCTTTTTACGATTAGGTTTTGGCAAAACCGTAGAGAAAACGGTCTGCAATTATTTTGGCGATATAGGCTGAATCCTCGGTGCGGTCGTTGCCTAAAAAGACCGCCATGGAGACACCCCCGTACAAATGGCGCGCGGCATAATGCACGCCCCTTCTGTCCGCGGCATTTTTAAAAACGCCCTTGTCGACGCCTTCCTGCAGAATATCTTCCAACAGTCTGAAGCTTGAGCGTACAAGCTCGAGATAACGCCTGACCTTGTCAACTTCTTCCTGCACCGGCGCCGCACCCCATTTCACAACAAGCTTGTCCCCGCCTGTTTCTTCATCATATATAAAATACCATCCGCGGTTCGCGCCAATCATTTCGTAAAAAAGCACCTGCCACAGCGTGTCATTGCGTCTTAGAAATTCAAGCATTTCGCAAAGATAAGCTTCAAGCTTGTCAAAGGGCGAAGAAGGCGCTTGCGCCACTTGCCTGAGTTTCTCCACAAACTGCTCGTTTTTATCCGAAACCAATGTATAGAACAGGTTGTCCTTGTTTTTATAGTAGCTGTAAACAGTGCCCTTGCCCGTATCGGCAAGCTCTATTATCTCGTCCAGGGTTGCCTGGAGATACCCCTTGCGCGCAAACACGTCCGCAGCGGCCAGCATTATTCTTTCTCTTTTCGGCAGTTTCTTATCAATTAACACCATACACTCCCCCTGACATTAACATTATAGCATTGGTAGGAAATTTTGGCACTTACTGGCAGTATTTCTCTTTTCGGGGTTTTACCCACCCCGCATTTGCTGTATAATGAAATGGGTATAGTATGTATACAATATTTTCTGTATTTTATTTTTTTGCAATAAAAATATTCATAGGAGGTAATGTTATGCTGAAGATTCATATTAACCGCTGCAAAGGCTGCGGCATCTGCGTGGCCCTGTGCCCCAAAAAGGTACTGGCTGTCAGCGAGGTAGAGAAGGTAATGATCGTCAACGAAAAAGATTGCATAAAATGCGGACAGTGTGAAATCCATTGCCCTGATTTTGCCATTTTTGTCGAAAAATGATAAAGGAGTGAAACCTAAATGTCTAAGATACTTCTATTGCAAGGCAACCAGGCAGTAGTTGAAGGAGCAATCGCCGCCGGCGTCAAGTTTTTTGGCGGATATCCGATTACCCCCTCTACCGATGTCGCAGAATCATTAGCCGAGCAGCTGCCGCGTGTCGGCGGTAAATTTATTCAAATGGAAGACGAGATTGCCAGCATGGGCGCCATCATCGGTGCCGCACTGACAGGCAAAAAGGTAATGACCGCCACCAGCGGACCCGGCTTCTCGCTTAAGCAGGAGCTCATAGGCTATGCCTGCATGGCTGAAATTCCCCTCGTCATCGTCAATGTTCAGCGTGTCGGTCCCTCTACAGGCCAACCTACATCTCCCTCGCAGGGTGACGTGATGCAGGCCCGCTGGGGAACGCATGGCGACCACTGGCTGATTGCGCTTACACCTGCCAGCGTTTCCGAATGCTTTGAACTTACGCTCCGCGCCTATGCCCTGAGCGAAAAATACCGCGTGCCGGTCATACTGCTGATGGATGAAATCATCGGCCATATGCGCGAGAAAATCGAACTGCCGGAAAACTATGACGAGATTCCGAAAGTAGAGAGAAAACTGCCGACCTGTCCGCCGGAAGAATTCAAGGCCTATGCTACAGACGAATCCCTCGTTCCGGCAATGCCTCCGTTCGGCAGCGGCTACCGCTGGCATGTAACAGGTCTCGTTCATGACGAGACAGGTTTCCCGAAAGGAACTCCGGCCGCAACGCTGTCTGCCACCAACAGACAGCACGACAAGCTTTATAACAACCTTGACGACATCGTCGAAGTGGAAAACTACGCCATGGAAGACGCCGAATATGCAATCGTGGCGTATGGCGGAGCTGCCCGCGCAGCCTATGAAGCAGTCGACCTGGCACGTGCCGGGGGCATGAAGGTCGGCCTTGTACGCCCGATTACAATCTGGCCTTTCGCTGAGAAACAAATCAAGGCGCTCGCCTCCAAAGTCAAGCACATCATGGTGCATGAACTTAATTACGGCCAGTACGTGCTCGAAGTCGAACGTGTGGTCAAAGGCGCCGTTCCGGTTACGCTCTTTGCCAAATATGACAATGATCCGGCAACACCGGATGCAATCCTTGCTGAAATGAAAAAAGCATTCAAATAACAGAGGTCCCACTCGAGAGGAGGATTTTTACATGAAAATGGAAGAAATGATTGACACATATTTTCGACCGGGTCGGCTGCCTCACATCTGGTGCCCTGGCTGCGGCAACGGCATCGTAACCGGCTGCATCGTCAAAGCAATCAACAAGCTTGATCTGCAAAAAGACAGCGTCGCAGTAATTTCCGGTATCGGCTGTTCCAGCCGCGCTTCGGGTTACCTTGACTTCAATACGGTCCATTCCGCTCACGGCAGGGCTCTGCCGGTCGCAACAGGAGTCAAGCTGGCTGATCCCGGCCTGAACGTTATTGTTGTAACCGGCGACGGTGACGCCAGCGCCATCGGTGGCAACCATCTTATCCATGCTGCCCGCCGCAACATCGACATGACCGTAGTACTCTACAACAACAATATTTACGGTATGACGGGCGGCCAGTACTCGCCGCTGACGCCTGAACACTCGAAAGCGACTACCGCGCCTTACGGCAACGTTGAAAAATCTTTCGACATCCCGACACTTGTCAAGGCTGCAGGTGCAACCTTCGTAGCCCGCGCAACAACCTTTCACGCTCCGCTTTTAGCCGACCTGATTGCCCAGGGCATTGCGCACAAGGGTTTCAGCCTCATCGAAGCGATTACGGCCTGTCCGATTTCCTTCGGTCGCCAGAACAAACTGGGCGGCCCCGGCGACATGATCAAATGGCAGCGTGACCATGGACTCCAGCTTGCAGCCTATGAAAAATTGGGTGAAGAACAAAGAGCCGGGAAATTCCCCATCGGCGTTCTTTACAAAGCCGAAGGCGTCAAAGAGTATACCGAGGCTTATGATGAGTTAATCGTTGCCGCGCAAGGGGGTAAATAAGATGAAAAAGGAATTGCGCTTATCAGGTACCGGAGGCCAGGGCCTCATTCTTGCAGGCATCATTCTTGCGGAGGCGGCTCTTCTTGACGGCAAGCTGGCTATCCAGTCACAGTCTTACGGACCCGAAGCCCGCGGCGGATCGAGCAAGTCGGAGGTCATTATTTCCGACAAAGCCATACACTTCCCCAAGGTAACCAAGCCAAACCTCTTGTTGGCAATGAGCCAGGAAGCATCCAAGAAATATTCAGAGGATTTGACGGCAGAAAGCATCCTCGTCACCGACAGCCTCTTCGTACAAACACTGCCTGCCCACAGCGGCAAGGTTTATGAGCTGCCGATTACCCACACGGCCAAGGAAGTGCTCGGCAAGGCTCTCTTTGCCAACATTATTGCCTTGGGTGCGATCGTCAAACTGACAGGAATCGTATCCGAAGAGTCGCTGATTAATGCGGTGCTGAACCGTGTTCCCAAAGGCACGGAGGAATTGAACAAGAAGGCCATCCAATTGGGAATGGACCTAATTAAATAAAAGCCGCTTGTTTAAGGCATCTAAAAAAAACAGGAGTAACCGAAGTCAATTTCGGTTACTCCCTTTTTTAGCGCAAATTGAAGGAAATCGGCACGAGCACGAAGCAGCTCATATTCTTCCCGAGGTTGTCCCTGGCCGGCGCAAATTCCCATTTCTTCGCTGCCTTTACCGCGGCCTCGTCAAGCGTTCCAGCCCCCGAAGGCGCATAAACCTCGGCTGTTTCGACTTCTCCCGCCTTGTCAACAAGGACCCGGACAACAACCTTGCCTTCAATACCTTTGGCCCTGGCACTTCCCGGATACTCGGGCTTCACGTAACGAACAAGACGCGGCGGGACAACAGGCTGCGCGCCCGCCTCGCCTTCTCCCTCGCCTATGCCTGTGCCCGTGCCCCCTGTCTGCTCATCAGGGTTGGCAGTGCCGCTTCGAGCGCCTGAATTCGTCTGAGGCTCCTTATCTTCTATCTTTGTCTCTTCTGCTTTCTCTTCTTCGACCCGTTCCTCGGGATTCACAATATCCTCGGGCGAAAGCGCAGGTGCGACATTGGCTGCCTTGACGCTTCCTGCCGTCCCGCCCGGATTGGCGACCAGGCTAACCAGCATGATGTTATCGCGGTCTTCCTTTGCCGCGGCCCCAAGACCCAAAACACTTAGCAACAGGATTAGAATTAGATGCAGCAGGCAAGAACCTAAGAATCCGGCTTTAAACCTTTTATTCTTCTTCATTTCGCTTCTCCCGAAACGGTAGCCAGCCCAACACGCGTGACCTTGGCCTGTCTCAGGCGGTCAAGCAGGGTTACTATGTTACGGTAGTCTCCGTCGCCGTCGCCGCTGATAATTACGGCAAAGGCCGGATCCTTCCTGCTCTCAAGCGCTGCCTGCATAACAAGCGTGTCGACGTCGGTTTTCTTGTCTCCCAGCCAAATGGTACCGTCGGACTTTACAGAAACATTAAATGTTGTCTTGGTCTCGATGCCCGCGTTCTGAGCAACCGGAAGTCTTACATCTATGGTTTTGATTTCCGACATGTTCATTGTGGCAACGATAAAAAATACCAGCAGCAGAAACATCATGTCGATCATCGGGCTTATCATAAGTTCGGGCGCACGTGTGACCCTTCGCTTCTTAAGTCTGATCATTTTTTCCCGCCTCCGTCACAGAGCCTTCCCGGCTCATTTTCTTTTGCAAATTACTTCCACCAGGGTATTGGCAATCTCCTCAAGATCAACGGTTGCTTTCTTCAGGCGCTGGCCAAAGTACGTATGGATACAAATCGCAATTGTGGAAATACAAAGCCCGAATACCGTAGTAATAAGCGCTTCACCTACACCTGCGGTAATAGCAATCGGGTTTTCCACGCGAAGGTCGAGCGAGTTGAAGGAACTGATCATGCCTGTAATCGTTCCTAAAAGCCCAAGAACAGGTGCCAGCATGATGATTACTCCCAGATAATTCAAGTATTCCTCGAGACGATCAAGAGCCCGTTCCGCCTTGCTTCCGGCGAAGGCATCAATTCTTTCCAACTTCTCGCCGCCCTTGTCCATCGTCAGGACTGCGAAAGCCGCCGCTTCGCCTTTTGTTTTAATTGCAAGAGAGTAGGCCTCGTCCCATTCTCCCCTGTCCAACAGATCGCAGAACTCTTCAGCGAAAGCGCTTCCCGAGTCGGCAGTACGGTAATAAATATATCTTTCCACCGCAATCATGACGGCCGCAACCGAGCAGAGCAGCAAGGGGTACATCACAACCCCGCCCTTTTGAAAATAACTTAAAGCCTGAGTAAAAAAGTCCATTGATTACGCCTCCGTCTCAAAAATAAAAAACAAAACCTTTCCACACGGACGTGCGGAAAGGCAGACAACAAACGCTTGCTTGCTGACAAATCCTCTTCCCCATCTCCCGTGGGTCAATCAGCTGTTGATTCAGGCAGTTCTTCTGGCTCGGAGTCATTGCTCGCTTCGCCTTCCCAAGGTTTAACCCCAGTGGCTTTTGAAGTTCGCTCGTCCTTACAGCGGCGGGACCGCATCGGCTTATACCGATTTTTCTATTATGCAGCTTGTGCACCTGAACAGACTGTATGCATTTTTACATAGAAATGTTATCACTAATCCGCAGAAATGTCAAAATAATTGTCTAAAAACGTTGCCCGCGTACTGACGCAGAATGATAAGTTTTACATTTTTCTGCTTAATTCTTCAATTTATAGTATAATGGTATAAGATTACAAAAATATCTATAAAATCTATAAAATGGAGAAGATTTATGCCAAATTCAGCAAAAGCCGAGGAACTAAGGACGCAAATTGCGGAACTCCGCAAAAACCTGACCGACCTCATCATAGAAGTAGACTGCACGATTTTTCACAAAAGCAAAGCTTTGGAAAAAGAGTACATGGAGCACGTGGGACAGCTCGAACTCCAATCCTTCAGCGTCCAGTACAAAATACTCCGGACCAAAAGAAAGTTGGAGCTTGTCGAAGACCTGATTGAAAACAACCGCGTCCTTGATTTGGAGTTCATCGATAAGGTGATAGACGTTGACTTCGAAGAATACGAAAACCTTTTAAAGGAACAGACTAATCTGCTCAAGCTATCTCTTTCCTACGCTGACAAAAGCAGGAAGAACGAAGACGAAGGTCTGTCGGCAGACTACAGGCAGTTGGTAAGCCTGCTGCACCCCGACCTCAACGCCGGACTCGACGAGGAAGCAGGACTCTTATTCCGGGAAGGCGTTTCGGCTTATGCCAAAAAAGACCGTCAGACGCTGCGGGCTGCCTTGGACAAGGCCGCATCCTATGCCGAAGGTAGTCCGGTTCCCGCCGACGCACTTAAAGAAACACGAAATCTGCTTTCTAAAGCCTTGGCGGACCTCCGTGAACAACAAAGTCTGCTTGACAAGTCCTTTCCCTTCAGCTCTGCCCACCTTTTGGAGGATGCCGACCAGCTGGCAGCGAAACGCTGCGAATTACAAGGGCACATCGCATATTACGAGAGTCATCTGGCACGCTACGAGGCGCAATTGAAGGAGCTTCTGTTAAGAAAGCTAAACTGAGACGAAAATAATAATACCACTGCAAGAGCAAGAAGGAAGCCGAGCGGCTTCCTTCTTTTTTACCATTCCGGAGGAATTTCCGGGAAGTCATCAATGATGGCCATTGTAGCCAAAACTTCGGCGACAGGCTTTTCGACGTTTTTAATTTCCACACAAACAACCATGAACTTGCCGTCATGGCTCACAACGCGCGCGCAGGCGCGGATGCGGCTGCCCTCGCCTGCTCCTCTTAGATAGGCGGCCTGCAAGGATGCCGTGACGACTCTTTTGCCGACAGTTGCGCCTACCACGCCGAGAGACGTATCGGCAAGCGAGGCAATCACCCCGCCATGCGCGCTCTTATTCAGATTGAAGTGCTTCTGACCATCAATCGTAAGGGCTAAAACAGCCCTGCCACAGCTCAATTCTTCTATCTCGATGCCGCAAAGCTTCATAAACGGATTGACGGAATAGATTTCCCTGACCTTGTCAGCAATTGATTCTCTGCATGCCTGCAAAATTTACTCTCTCCTCCCATGACAGCGACCTTTAAACATCATATTACAAAAATTCGGGTAAGGCAACACACTGTCAGGAAATCGCCAAGTGCGCCAAGTGTAAAAAAGGCCTGCCTGTTAAAGGCAGGCCTGGGAAAAGAAGCCCGGCATTTTTTATTTGCCAGGGAAGAAAGGCCAGACAAGAGGTATAATAAGCATTGAGACAATGAAGCTGACCACGCAAAGCGGTGTTCCGACTTTTACATAGTCCATGAACTTGTACCCTCCGGGGCCAAGAACAAGAGTATTGGGCGGAGTGCCTACAGGTGTCGCATATGCGCAGCCGACGCCGATCGTGATTGCCATCAGTACCGCATGCGGCGAGGCGCCGATTTGTGACGCAATTGCGATGCCGATCGGTGCCAAAAGCGTCGTCGCAGCCGTATTCGACATAAACTGCGTCAATACGCAGGATACTATCCACAACACCCCTGTTACAAAAAGCGGCGTCGGTGAGCCGCCTAAAATTTCAACGCAGGCCTTGGCCAGAAGTTTTCCTGCTCCGGTCGTGTCCATTGCCTTTGAAACCGTCATCATGCCTGCGAAGAGGAAAATCGTAACCCAGTCAATGGAAGCATAGGCCTGTTTCTCCGAGAGGCAGACGCTGAGGACGCATATGATTGCGCCGATAACTGCGGCCATTTCCAACGTGACTGACTTAAGGTCCAATGCCATGACAATAACTACTGCAAGCAAAATCAGTCCGGATATCATTTGTTTCGTTTTGTCTTTTACCGTTACATCAAATTCCTGCTCAACTTCGGTATCAGCGGAAACCTCGACTTTCGGCAGCAAGCGGTAACCGACGAACATCATGAAAGCTGTACCCGCGATATAAATCGGTACGCCGATCAGCCCGAATTCAAAAAAGCCGAAGGGTTTGAAGCCTGCCGCAACAAGCGCCTGCGAAGAGATCAGGTTTGGCGGCGTACCGATGATGGTAAAGAGACCGCCGAAGGCTACACCATAAGCAAGAGGCAGCAGCTGGCGAGAGGCCGGGAGCCTGGCTGCCGCGCAGATGCCAAGCACAACCGGCATCAGGCAGGCCGTGGTGCCGGTATTGGACAAGAAGCCCGACAGCACCGCGCCGACTGTCATAATTCCGAACATCAGGGATTTTTCGCCTGTACCTGACAGCTTGACGACTTTTTCGCCGATTGCCTGAGCTAATCCTGTGTGAAACATCGCGGCGCCAACAACGAACATGCCGCCAAAGAGCACAACCGTTGAATTGGCAAGACCGGTAAAAACGGTTTTTACCGGCACCATGCCCAAAAGCCCGCAGGCAATAGCCCCGCCCATGGCTGTTATTGCAAGTGGAATCATTTCGGTAATAAAAAGGAGAGCTACTACTGCCAGGAGCATTAAGAATTGAATGTCCTTTGTCATTCAAATCACTTCCTAATCGATTTGATAGACTTTGGTGGCTTTACACAACAGCAGCTTTAATCATACTTGCTCATCCAATGTTTGAATTTTCTTTCTTTTCGCCTCCCTATATGGCATATTTATCCCTTTTCACTTGCAAAACAGCCTCCGCACCCAGTCACAAGCTTGAAGACAGTTTATTGATTTTGCAAGAACGACAGGACGTAAATTCCGCTTATGTGCCCTGCCGCTCTTGCTTGTTGCTTTAACTACTGTATTCTTAACTTTTACAACGGTATGTTGCCGTGGCGCTTTGCCGGACGGGTTTCGCGCTTGGAGTCCAGCATGTGCAGAGCGTTGATGATGGTAGGACGGGAATCTTTAGGTTCGATAACCATGTCCACCATGCCGCGGATAGCTGCCTGGTAAGGAGTCGCAAAGTTTTCGACGTATTCGTCGGTCTTGGCCTT